>JBIIYI010000429.1:0-3040 GCA_044346895.1 Phycisphaerales bacterium | reverse complement strand
GCGTTTCGGTTCATGCGTCGCGGTTCATGCGTTTCGGTGCATGCGTCGCGGTTCATGGGGAGATCGTGCTGCCGTCGAGTATCACGCGAAGGCCGCGATCGCGAGCACGACCCAGACCACGAGGGCGATGGGGAGCTTCGCGAGCGTTCCGAGGAGGCGTCCGATCACGGCGCCGAGCGCGGGTTTCGCCGTCTCGGCGAGCGTCTTGTCGCGCGAGGAGAGTTCGCCGAGGACCGCGCCGGCAGCCGTGCCGAGCGCCGCGCCGACGAGCGTGCCGATGATCGGCAGCGCGAGGGTGCCTGCGATCGCGCCCACGACGCCGCCGACGACCGAACCCCACATGCCTCGCGCGCTCGCGCCGAAGCGCTTGGCACCTGCCGCGGACAGCGCGAACTCGAGCAGCTCGCCGATGGCCGCGAGCGCGATGCAGCCGACGATCGTGATCGGGTGGAAGGTGAAAGGCGCGCCGGCCGGCAGCCAGAGCCGGTCGAGCGCGTCGACGAGCACGGCGGAGGCGATGAGGATCCAGGTTCCCGGGAGACCGACGAGCAGTGCGAACACGCAGATGGCGCCCCAGCACGCGAAGGCGACGCCGAAGATCGTCTCGAGGTAGGGAGCGAGCGTGGCGCCGTTCATGGTGTCTCCGTGGTGAGGGATGCCTCGAGGCGATCAGGTCCGCCGCGTCATGCGCTTCCGCCGATCAGGATCCCGGCGGTCCAGCCTTCCGCCATCCGCCGCAGATCGAGACGATACGCGCCCGCTTCCGCGACGCAGCCGTCGGCGTCCTCCAGCATCCAGCCGTCGACGCGGAGGAGCGGTTCGACGCGGCCGCGCCCGCCGTCGAGCGCGCGCGCGCCGTCGAGGTCGAGGTACGCCGCGCGGTGGCGCGCGGTGGCGACGGCGTTGTATCGGCCGCCGCGAAGGGTGGCGGTCCGTTCGTCCCACGCCGCCAGCGGCAGGCGCCACGAACGGGCCACGCGGTCGTCCGCGGGGGGCGGGCTTGCGGCATCGAACGGCCCGATGAAGAGGTCGAGGTGGTCGCCGTCGGGCGCGTCGCGATGACGGACGAGCGCGACGCGCGCCGCCACCGAGCCCGTCGGCCGGGGGGTCGGCCGGGGGGAGTGCGCGTCGTCCGCCGCGTCGCCGGCCACGTCGTCGGCCGCGTCGTCGGCCGCATCGAACCCGTGCGTCGTGGCGGGATTCGTGTCGGGGTTCGTGGCGGGCGCCATGGCGGGAGTCTCGTCCAAATCGGCACGCGTGTCGACCGCGAAAAACCTCGCGGGAGTCCCTATCATCCGCGCCCTATGAGCCGAGTTTCCGTTCTCCTCCGCGCTTCCGCCCTCGCCGCAGCCTCGATCGCGATTCTCGCCGGATGTCAGGGCCGGCCGATGGTCGCCGCCAAGAAGGAGGCCGACTTCGCCTTCGAGCATGGCGACTACGCGAAGGCCGCGCCCGCGTATCTCGAGATCATCGAGAAGGCGCCGGGCGACTGGGAGGTCGAGTACCGCTACGGCGTCTGCCTCGCCGAGCTCGGCAACCTGCGCGAGGCGCGCACGCACGTCGAGACCGCGCAGGCCGCGAACCCGAAGAGCGAGGAGGTTGCCGCCGGTCTCGCGCAGGTGTACTTCAAGCTTGGCGAGAAGCAGAAGCTGGTGCAGCTCCTGCAGGACCGCGGAAATCTCCAGCGCTCGCTCCCGAGTTTCATGCTGCTCGCCGACTACGCGCTCGAGATGAACGACGCCGACACCGCCACGATGGCCGTGAACGGCGCGATCCTCCTCGCGGACGGCAAGGATGTGGCGCCGTACCTGAAGGCCGTCGAGGTCGCCGAGAAGCTCGGCGACACGAAGACCGCCGCGCGCCGCCTTCGCCAGGCCTACACGATCAGCCCGGACGCGCCGGCGGTGGGTGCGAAGCTCGCCGAGTACGGCCTCGCGGTCGAGCCGACCACCGGACTTCCCCCGGGGCCGTGAGCGGCGAGAATCCAGTCTTCACGGTGCTCGCGTCGCTCGCTGATCCGCAGCGCGCGCGCATGCTGCGTCTCCTCGAGCGCGAGGAACTCGCGGTCGGCGAGCTCGCGTCGGCGCTGCAGCTGGCGCAGTCGACGATGAGCCGTCACCTGAAGGCGCTGTTCGACGCGGGACTCGTGGTGAAGCGCGCCGAAGGCACCGCCACGCTCTACCGCCTCTCGCCCGAGGCGCTGAGCGCGGACGCGCGCGCGGCGTGGACGCTGGTGCGGAACTCGCTCGGCGAGAGCGCGACCCACGCCGGCGACGACCTGCGTCTCGCGGAGGTGCTCGCCGCGCGCCACCCCGATCCGAAGGGCTTCTTCGGCCGCGTCGGCGGCGAGTGGTCGGATCTCCGGCGCGAGCTGTTCGGCGAGCGGTTCCTCTCGGAGGCGCTGCTCGCGCTCCTTCCGCGTCGCTGGGCCGTCGCGGACCTCGGCTGCGGAACCGGCGAGATCGCCGCGGAAATCGCGCCTTTCGTCGCCCGCGTGGTGGCGATCGACCGCGAGCCGCTCATGCTCGAGGCCGCGCGCAAGCGCCTGCGCGGGATGCCCGAGGTCGAGATCCGGCGCGGCGACCTCCTCGAACTTCCCGCAAGGGCTGGGGAGTTCGACGCCGCGGTGCTGTCGCTCGTCCTGCACCACATGCGCGAGCCGACGGCCGTGCTTGCCGAGGCGCGACGGACGCTCGCGAAGGACGGGGTGATCCTCGTGATCGACATGGTGCGCCACGATCGCGCGGAGTACCGCACGACGATGGGCCACGAGCACCTCGGCTTCGGCGAGCAGGACGTGGCGGAACTCGCCGCCGGCGCGAGGCTCGAACTCGAGGCGTACCGGCCGCTGCGGCCTGCGATCGACGCGCGGGGCCCCGGGCTCTTCGTCGCGAGGCTTCGGGCTTTGGGCGCAGGGCGCGCGTAGACGATCGGCGCGCGGTCGGAGACGTTGACTCGAACGTCGACTCGAACGCCGCGGGACAGGTGCGCTCACGACGGCCGGTCGTCGCGGAAAACGACGGAAGGCCCGCCGGAGCGG
>JBIIYI010000055.1:0-10734 GCA_044346895.1 Phycisphaerales bacterium | reverse complement strand
CGTCTCGCCGTCGCTCTCGGTCTCGCCGGTCGCTGCGATCGACCCGCGCGCTGCGAACGACGCCGCGAACGCCTCGCTCGTCGCTCCGGCTCCGAACGACGGCTTCTTCGAGGCTTCGAACTTCCGCGGCGCGTTCGCCTCGGATTCGGTGTGGACTTGCGGTTGGACCGCCGCCGACGACTACGGCCTCATCTCGACGCCGCGCGAGTTCTGCACCGTGTCGGTCGCCTGCCCGGCCGACCTCAACGGCGACGGTGAAGTCTCCGCCGCCGACCTCTCGGCCCTCCTCGGCAACTGGGGTGGCACCGGTACCGGCGACGTCGACGGCAGCGGCCAGGTCGACGCAGCCGACCTCTCGGCGCTCCTCGGCGCGTGGGGCAACTGCGGCTGATCAGCCGACCGGAACCTCGGTTCCGGCGCGTGAACTGGAATCCAGGCCTGGCGGCGCTTGCGCCGCCAGGCCCTTTCCAAGACAGTGCTCGCTGGATCGGCGCGAGTGCTGTCTTGGAGAGAGCGCGGATTCGCATGAATGTGGTGCCGCGGCGCAGGCCGCCGGGGCGTTCGCTCGGAGTGGTTCGGAGAAACGGAACAGGGCCCGATGACGACGCTGCTCGCGATCGCGATTCTTCTCTCGCCTCCAAGCCCGGCCGTCGGAGCGGGTGACCGGCAGTCGGCCCCCTCGGTCGGATCCGAACTCTCCCAAGCCCCGTCCGGCGAGGCAGGTGCGACTGCGCTTCAGCCGTTCCGCGTGCGCCTGCTCGACCTCGGTCGCGACAGCGCCGAGGCGATTCCAGTCGATCCGCACGAGCGCGACCGCGCCCGTGTGCAGGAAGTCGTGGCGATGGCGGCCCTCAGGCTCGGCGATCTCAGGCGCACGGAGCGTTGCGCCCGGGAAATCACGACCTGGCGGCGTGGCTCCGTCTACGGAGAGCTTGCCGCGGCCCACGCGGCGAAGGGCGACCGCCCCGAGGCCGAGCGCTTCATCCGCGCCGCGCAGGAACTCGGGCCGCGCGTCCTCGATTGGCAGCGCGACCGGATCCGCGTGGGGGTCGCCCGCGCGCAGGCGCTGCTCGGCGAGGCTGAGCGCGTGCGCGAACTCGAAGCGCTCGTCGGCGACGCCGAACGCGGCAAGATCACCGCCACGCGGGCGGCGAAGGCGACGCCGGAGCAGTTCGCGGCGATGATCGAAGACGTCCGCAAGGCAACCGCGTCGGGAAGCCTCGATGCGACGGCGAACGCGCTCGAGACCTGCATCGGCCTCGCGGCGGCGCTCGACGCGGACGAGGCGCGCTGGTCGGAGATCGACGCCGTCTTCGGCTCGGTGAACGGCAAGATCGCTCGAGAGATCTACATCGGGGCGCTGCTGCGCCTCGCCGACGTGCGGCTCGATGACGTCGAACTCGTCGCCGGAGCGCGCGATCAGGCCCGAGCGCTGGTCGCGCGAGCCACCGCCGTCCGTGACGAGGTGCGCTGGGCGCCCGAATCCGAACTGCCGATCACGGCCTCCATCGCGCGGCGCATCGCGCGTCTCGATGGCAACGATGCGGGCGTCGCCGAGCTCGAGCGCGGCCTCGCGTCGTTCAAGGCGAACGAGGAGCGCGTCGCGAACGTCTTCCGAGCGCAGGCGCTGAGGCCGGCCGCCGAGACGATGGTCGATCTCGGCGGGCGTGAACGCGCCGTCGAGATCTTCCGCTGGGCGATCGAGGCGGGGGCGCTCAACCCGAACGCGCGTCCGCGCGCCGAGGACCTCGCCCAGACGTGCGCGTCGCTCGCGGTCGCCGGCATCGAGCCCGACGAGGCCATGTGGTCGCGGCTTGGCGCGATTCGCGCTGGACTCGTCGATCCCTGGTGACCGGCGCACTCGGACTTTCGGGGAAGGCGTACCGCTGCGTCGGTCGCGTGGTCCGGCATCGAGTGCCCGCGGCATCGACGCGGGCGCTTCATGAAACGCTAACACCACGCTTGCATGGCGCACATGGAGTTTGAACGCCATCGCAGCCCGCGTGAAGACGTCGCCTCGTAGCGTGCGCACCTTCGTTGCCGGACCTTCGTGGGCCGCAGCGAGGCCACTCCGACCGTCCGGCGCGCCGCGTGCGCAACATGCAGAGCCGATCCTTCATCTTCATCGCGACCACCGCCGCGCTGGTGGCATCGGCTCATGTCGGCGCCGCCGTGCAGGATTCCGGGACGTTGCGCGGGTTCATCACCGACCGTGACTTCGGCGGACCCGTCGCCGGCGCGACCGTCACCGTGGTCGAGACGGGCGCGAAGGCCACGACCGGCGGCGAGGGCGACTTCTCGCTCTCTCTCCCGGCCGGGCGGTACACCCTGATCGTCTCGAAGGACGGCTTCGTCCGGCAGGTGAAGGCCGACGTCGCCGTGGTGGCGGGGCAGGTCGCGAACATGAACTCGGAACTCGTGGGCGAGTACGAGGACATGGACGAGTTCGTGGTGCAGGAACTCGAGCTCGGCGGGACCGAGGCCGCGCTCCTCACGCTCCGCCTCGAGAGCCCCCAGCTCCTCGACTCGGTGGGCGCCGAGATCCTCTCGAAGGCGGGCGCCAGCGACGCCGCCGCGGCGCTCCTCCTCGTTCCCGGCGCGAGCGTGCAGGATGGCAAGTACGCCGTCATCCGGGGATTGCCCGACCGCTACGTCAGCGCGCAGCTCGACGGCGTGCGCCTGCCGACGTCCGACGCCGAGCGGCGCGCCGTGCAGCTCGACCAGTTCCCGACCGCGGTCATCGAGAGCGTGCAGGTCAGCAAGACCTTCACGCCGGACCAGCAGGGCGACGCCTCGGGCGGCGCGATCAACATCGATCTCAAGGACATCCCCGAGGAGTCGTCCTTCGAGATCAAGGCGCAGGCGAACTTCAACTCGCAGGCGTCGTTCCGCGACGACTTCCTGACCTACGAGCCTGGCGGCGGCGTCAACACGTGGGGCACCGGATCCGGCCGCGACATCCCGCGCGACCTGATCGGCGACTCTTGGCCGAACGCCGTCGGCACGACGACCGAGAATTCGCCCTTCGACTACAAGTGGTCGGCATCCGGCGGCGGAAAGTGGGAGGTCGACGACGACGTCAAGGTCGGCGGATTCCTCAGCTTCTTCTACGAGCGCGATTCGTCGTACTTCGACAACGGCGTCGAGGACTCGTGGTTCGTCACGCCCGAGGAGGGCGTGGTGCCCGAGTACAGCGGCGGATCGCCCTCGACCGGCGAGTTCCAGTCGAGCCTCCTCGACGTGACGCAGGGCTCGGAGTCGGTGCAGTGGGGCACGCTCGGGTCGTTCGGCATCGAGACGACGAACCACAAGCTTGGCGTCGCGCTCCTCTACACGCGCGTCGCCGACAACACCGCGGTGCTCGCCGAGAATACGCGCGGCAAGGCGTACTTCACCGGGCCCGACTTCATTCCCGGCAACCCCGAGTACGACCCGAACGATCCGGACGCGCCCGGAAACAACGCGCTGTGGCTCGCGTCGCCGTACCAGCGGCTCGAGACGCTCGTCTACACCGAGCGATCGACGTCCTCGGCCATCTTCAACGGCGAGCACAGGCTCTCGTTCGACGAGGGGCTTTCGGAGGACGAGCGCGCGCTCGCCCCGATCGTCGACTGGCGGCTCTCCTTCAGCGAGGCCGTGTTCGACCAGCCGGACAAGACGCAGTTCTCCGCGTTCTGGCTGCCGCCGTCCACCGAGTACCTGCCCGACGGGCCGGGCGCGTGGCTCGCGCTGCGTCCGAGCGAATCGACGGGCCTCGGCTGGGCGCAGCACATCTGGCAGAAGATCACCGAGTCGAGCAACCAGATCGCGGGCAACCTGAAGCTGCCGTTCCTCACGAGCACCGAGCGCGAGGGTTACGCGAAGTTCGGACTGTTCGGGGATCAGGTCGACCGCACCTACACGCAGGACAGCTTCAGCAACGCGAACGATCCCGACACGTTCTACATCGCGGGCTGGGACCAGCCGTGGAGCGAGGTGTTCCCCGATCAGGACCACCCGATGATCGAGTCGATCTACGACATCGACTACGACGGGCATCAGCGGATCGGCGCGGTCTACGGCATGGTCGACATGCCGCTCGGCGAGGAGTTCAACCTCATCACCGGCGCGCGCATCGAGTCGACGTCGCTCACGACCGAGGTCTACGGCGAGGCGGGCGCGACGTGGTTCCCGCCCGGCGGCCTCGTGCCGATCAGCTTCGCGAACGACCCGACCGCCGCGAACGTCGACTTCAAGCAGAACGACCTGCTGCCGCAGATCGGCCTCAAGTGGTCGCCCGACGAGCAGCTCGTCGTGACCGTGAACGCGGCGAAGACCGTCGCCCGGCAGACGTTTCGCGAGCTGACGCCGATCCTCCAGCAGGAGTTCCTCGGCGGACCGATCTTCATCGGCAATCCCGAGCTCGATATGAGCTCGCTCCAGAACTACGACTTCCGCGCCGACTACAAGCCGGTCGAGGGGCTCTTCCTCTCGGGCTCGGTCTTCTACAAGTCGATCGATCTGCCGATCGAATACGCGCAGTTCGTGGCGCCGCAGAACTTCTCGTACACGACGGCGATCAACTATCCGGACGGGTCGATGACCGGCGTCGAGGCCGAGGCGCGCCTCGAGATGAAGGCGGTGCACGAGGACCTCGAGGGTCTTTCGCTCGGCGCGAACGCCACGTTCATCCGCTCGAACGTGACGCTGCCCGAGGACGAGCAGCAGACGTTCGAGAACATCGGCTTCCCGATCGCCTCGCGCGACATGGCCGGCACGCCCGAGTTCCTGCTCAACCTGAACGCGACCTACGAGTGGCAGCCGTACGGCACGTCGCTCGGCGTCTTCTACAACCTGCAGGGCGACACGCTCGAGTCGGGCGCCGGGTACGAGCTGCCCGGGACGTTCATCCCGAGCATCTACGCGCTCTCCTACGGCACGCTCAACTTCACCATGCAGCAGAAGATCACCGAGCACTGGAAGTTCTTCTTCCAGGCGAAGAACCTGCTGAATCCCGAGATCCAGACCGTCTATCGCTCCGAGTACATCGGCGAGGACATCCTCAACACCTCCTACACCGCGGGCATCGACTTCGCGGTGGGCCTCTCCTTCAAGATGGAATTCTGAACGCGCCCCCGAAGGCGCAGGATCGCCATGCACGACGCACGACGCAGTCAACGCCTCGTCCTCCTCTCGCCCGCCCTCGTGGCCGCGTCGATCCTGCTTGCGGGCGCGACGGCGCCGCTGCCGGCGTCGCAGGACGGCGCCGCGCAGCCCGCGAACGCAGCCACGGGCGCAACCACGAACGCAACCACGGGCGCCGCGCCCGCGCAGGCATCCGCACCCGCACAGTCTTCCTCGCCCGCCGAGATCGCGGCGCGCATCGAGTCGACGCGCGACACGCTCGAGAAGTGGGTCGAGAGCCGTCGGCTCCTCTCCGAGGAGATGCGCGACTGGGTGCTCGCCAAGGACATGCTGGTGTCCCGCGCCGAGATGCTGAAGGGCGAGGTCGGCGAGGTCGACGGGCGCATCGCGGAGGCGGAGAAGTCGGTGACGGAAGCCGATCGCAAGGCGGCCGACCTCGTGGCGAGGAACGACGCGCTGAAGTCGGCGTCGGGCGAGCTTGCGGCGGTCGCCGCCGGGCTCGAGATGCGCACGAAGGAACTCGTGAAGCGGCTGCCCGATCCGATCCGCGAGAAGCTGCGCCCGCTGATCCAGCGGCTTCCCGATGATCCAGCGAAGTCGGAGCTCGCGCTCTCGACGCGCTTCCAGAACGTCGTCGGCATCGTGAACGAGGTCAACAAGTTCAGCCGCGAGATCGCGGTGACGAGCGAGGTGCGCAAGCTTCCCGATGGTTCGAGCGCGGAGGTGACCGCCGTGTACGTCGGTATCGCGCAGGGGTACTACGTCGGCGGCGGCGGGAAGCTCGCAGGGGTCGGTCAGGCGACCGATGCCGGCTGGACCTGGACCCCGGCGAACGAGTTCGCGCCGCAGATCGCGAAGGTCGTGGCGATCCTGAAGAACGAGAGCCCGGCCGAGTTCGTGCCGGTTCCGCTCGGCGTGAAGTGAGTGCGGGGAGATCACACCATGAACACCACGAACACGAACACCGCGAACACCGCGAACACTACCAGCGGAGCCTCCTCGCTCCGTCTCTTCCGCCGGGGCAGCTTCCGCCGGGGCACCTTCCGCCACGGCATCGCCCTCGCGCTCGCCCTCGCCTTCTCGGCCGCCGCCGCTGCGCACGCCCAGTCGGGCACCGCCGGTGCGCAGCCGTCGCAGGAGTCGGCGCCGGCCGCTCCGACCTTCGACGCTGCGGCGAAGGACATCGCGTCGAAGCTCGAGTCGAGCCTCGCCGAGCTCTCGGCGTTCCGCGCGCAGACCGCGGCCGAGAAGGTCCCGCTGATGCGCGAGATCGGCGATCTCGAGCAGACGCTCGTGAAGGCGCGGCAGAAGTACCAGGCGACGACCAACCTGCTCGCGACGCGCTCGCTCGACCTGACGAAGCTCGCGGCCGAGATCAAGTCGCGCGAGGAGGAGGTCGCGTACCTCTCGAACCTGCTCGGCGAGTACCTGCGCAACTTCGAGTCCGGCCTGCACATCACCGAACTCCAGCGGATGCGCAAGGATCTCGAGGCGACGCGCGACGCCACCGAGAACGAGGAACTTCCCGCAAAGCAGCGCTTCGACGCGCAGGCCGCGATGCTGGCCGCGAGCATCGAGCGGCTGCATGAGGCGTTCAACGGCGCGCGATTCGAGGGATCCGCCGTCGACACGTCGGGCGCGGTCGTCCCCGGCACGTTCGTCCTCGCCGGGCCGGCGGCGCTCTTCCGAAGCGCCGACGGCAACGTGGTCGGAACCGTCGAGCAACGACTCGGCTCGCTCGAGCCGAACGTGACGGTGTTCGAATCGCCCGAACTGCGGACCGCTGCCTCGAACTACGTCGCGAGCGGGACGGGCGGCATGCCGTTCGATCCGACGCTCGGCAACGCCCACCGCATCGCCGAGACGGAGGAGACGCTCTGGGAGCACATCAAGGCCGGCGGTCCGGTCATGTGGCCGATCGGCGTGCTCGCCGGCGCCGCACTGCTCGTCGCGCTGTTCAAGTGGGTCACGATGCTCTTCGTACGCATGCCGTCCGAGCGCCGCGTGCGCGAGGTCATGCGCGCCGTCGGTGCGGGCGATCGCGCGAAGGCCGCCACCCTCGCCGCGAAGCTGCCGGGACCGCTCGGCCGCATGCTCGAGATGGGCGTCTCCACCATGGACTCGGGCCGCGAGATCATGGAGGAGAGCATGTACGAGATCATGCACCGGTCGCAGCTGAAGGCGCAATCGATGCTGCCGTTCGTCGCGATCTCGGCCGCCGCCGCGCCGCTCCTCGGCCTCCTCGGCACGGTGACCGGCATCATGAACACGTTCAGCCTCATCACGCTCTACGGTACGGGCGACGTCAAGACGCTCTCAAGCGGAATCTCGGAGGCGCTCATCACCACCGAGTACGGCCTGATCGTCGCGATCCCGTCGCTCCTCCTGCATGCGTACCTCTCGTCGAAGGCGCGCAAGATCTCGAATCGACTCGAGACGGCGGGCATCAGCTTCGTGAACGAGGTCGCGCGTCGCGACGCGAAGCCTGCGACTGCCGCGTCTTCGGCCCCGGCCCCGGCGACGGTCGGCGCGGCGTGATCCGATCCGCGGCCGCCCGGGCGCACCACTCCTCTCGACCCTGCGGCATGCAGGCGTCCGCCAGAAGCGACAGCTCACATGGAAGGCATCGTCGACAGCATCACCGATCAACTCGCGGGCGCGCCGGAACTGGTCCGCCGCGCCTGGCAGATCACCGTCGCCGGCGGTCCGTCGATGGTGCTCATCTGGTTCGTCGCGTTCCTGATGGCCGCGCTCGGCGCGAACGTCTGGCTGACGATGACCTTCTCCGGAATGTTCCGGCGGTCGAAGCGCCGCATCCGCGCGTGGGTCGCGGAGCCTGCGCGCGCGCGCGGCGTCGTCGGGCGGCTCGTCCGTGAGGCGCGTGCGGCGGGGTCGGCCGATGCGGCGTCGCTCGCCTTCGCGGAATACAAGTCCGACGAACTCGAGCCGTTCGACCGGCAGCTCAAGTTCATGAAGATCTGCGTCAACACGGCGCCGCTCCTCGGGCTCTTCGGCACCGTCACCGGCATGCTCGCGACGTTCGCCGCGCTCGCGTCCGGTTCCGGCGGCGAGCAGACGATGGGTGACATCGCGAAGGGCATCTCCGAGGCGCTCATCACCACGGAGGCGGGGCTCGTCGTCGCCCTCCCGGGCCTCTTCTTCCACTACTACCTCACGCGCAAGCTGCGCGGCTTCCACAACCATCTCGACGACGCCGAGTCGATGTGCCGCAAGGCCGCGCTCGGACGCGCCTACTGACCGGACGGAGCAGACTCCATGGGACGATTCCGCAACGCATCCTCGGGCGATTCTGGCGAGCCGGGCATCGACCTCTCGCCGATGCTCGACTGCGTCTTCATCCTCCTCATCTTCTTCATCGTGACGACCACCTTCGTCGACGAGACCGGAGTCGAGGTCGACAAGCCGCAGGCCGCGAGCGCCGTGCAGCTCGAGAAGACGAGCATCATGATCGCGCTGACGAAGAAGGGCGAGGTCGTCTACGGTGGCCGCGAGATCGGCATCAACGGCGTGCAGACGCTCGTGAAGCGGATGATCGCGAAGGAGGACGTCCCGGTCATCATCCAGGCCGACAAGGAGGCGCCGGCCGGCCTTCTCGTGCGGATCATCGACGAGTCGAAGCTTGCGGGCGCCACCAAGGTGAGCATCGCGAGCGCGAAGGGGAAGTGACGGACGGCGGGTCGAAACGCGCGCGCGACGCGCGGACTTCGGGAAGCAGCACACAGTGAAGCGAAGCGGATTCATCTTCACGCTCGGCCAAGGCGGCCTCCGGATCCTGGCGTTCGTCCTCGGGCTCGCCGGGATGGTCGGGCTCATGCTCGTCCTTCCGCTCCTCGAGAGCATCACCTCGACGCCGCCGAGCGACCTCATGTTGCAGGGCGTCGCGACGGCGAACGTGCCGCCACCTCCGCCCCCGCCCGCCGAGGAGGACCGGAAGGAGGAGGAGAAGCCGCAGGATGAACCCGAGCCGCCCAAGCTGGCCGAGGATGCGCCGCCGCTCGACCTCTCGATGCTGGAGCTGGCGCTGAACCCGGGAACCGGCGGCGGTGCCGTCGGCGACTTCGCCGTGAAGCTGCCCGTGGGCGACGCGAAGGGCGACGAGGCCGGCGGTGGCGTCGACGAGCTCTTCTCGATGAGCGATCTCGACCAGAAGCCTCGGGCGATCTACCAGGTCAGCCCGCAGACGAACCCGAAGCTCCAGAAGTCGGCGCCGGCGACCGTGTACGTCCTCTTCGTCGTCGATCAGCGCGGTCGGGTCGAGAGCCCGATCGTGCAGAGCTCGACCGATCCGCAGTTCGAGGCGCCGGCGCTCGCCGCGGTGAAGCAGTGGAAGTTCGAGCCCGGCAAGCGCAACGGGCAGGCGGTGAAGTTCCGGATGCGCGTGCCCATCACGTTCCCGAAGAAGTCCTGACGAAGCCGGAAGCGGCCTGATGGAGTCGAGTGGTAGGGCAGTGGCAACGAATCGGCGCGCCGGGTGAGGCGCGCAATCCAAAGCAAGAGATCGATCATGAAGCACCTGACGCGACCCGACATGTTCGACACGACGCCGCGATTCCTCCGGTCGACGACCGGCCTGCGGTTCCACGCATGCGTGCAGCACGGAGCGCTGGCGGGTGCGCTGGTGGCGGCCGTGCTCGCGATCACGGCGCCTTCGAACGCGCAGTCCGGAAAGCGCAGGACGAAGGAAGCCGACCTGCCGGGCCTCCCGGCGGTCGATCCGGCGTCGGTCGATCCGGTCGTCGTGCCTCCGACGCAGCTCGCCGTCTTCACCGACGCCGACTTCGAGCGCCGCTTCGCCGAGAGCTACGCGGCCGAGACGGACATCGAGCCGAAGCTCGCCGACCCCGAGAAGAAGCAGATGCTCGAGGTGCTGAAGCTGATGCAGGAGGAGAAGATGGGCGAGGCCGCGGCGGCGATCGAGAAGCTGCGCTCGCCGTCGTCGAGCGCGGTCTTCGACTTCACGCTTGCCAACATCTACTTCCAGGACGAGAAGCTCGAGCAGGCGGTGGCCGAGTACACGACCGCGGTGCAGAAGTTCCCGAAGTTCCGGCGCGCGTGGCGCAACCTCGCGCTCATCCACGTGCGCAACGGTGACATGGTGAAGGCGCTGCCCGCGCTGACCAAGGTGGTCGAACTCGGCGGCGGCGACTCGATGACGTACGGACTCATGGGATTCGCCTACTCGGCGAACGACAACGCGATCGCCGCCGAGAGCGCCTACCGGATGGCGATCCTGCTCGATCCGGCGACGCGCGACTGGAAGCTCGGACTCGCGAAGAGTTTCTTCAAGCAGAAGCGCTTCGCCGACGCCGTGGCGCTGACGGGCGATCTCATCGCCGAGACGCCGGACGCCGCCGATCTCTGGCTGCTGCAGGCGAACGCCTACGTCGGCCTCGGACAGGCCATGAAGGCCGCGCAGAACTACGAGGTGGTCGATCGGCTCGGGAAGACCACCGTCGACAGCCTCAACATGCTCGGCGACATCTACATCAACGAGGCGCTCTACGACAACGCCGTGTCGTGCTACGAGCGCGCGCTCGCGAAGACGCCACGCGGGGCCGCCGAGCGGCCGATCCGCGCCGCGAAGGTGAT
>JBIIYI010000054.1:0-10756 GCA_044346895.1 Phycisphaerales bacterium | reverse complement strand
CTTCTCCGCCGGAACCGTGCTGCGTCTCCCAGTCGAGGGAGAGCGTCGACTCGTGCTCGAGGCGCATGCGTTCGCCCTCACGGGACCGGCGCACCGGATCCTCGGGACGGACGCCGTCATGGTCGGATCGGTCATCGTTCATCGCGATTCCTCCTTCGAACCGCTGGTCGTCTCCGGCGCTTCCTCCGTACTTCCCGCGGCGCCCATTCCGGCGCGCGTTCCGTCGGCGCCGGGCCTGGTGCCGGCCGCATCGCGCGGGGCGCCGCCATCGGTCGCGGCCCGCCGCTGCGCCGAGTTCGTGATCACGCGCGCCGAACCAGCGACGAGGAGGGCCAGGCCGAGCAACGCGACGAGCCAGGCGTACGCGGGGATGCGCGGTGCGCGGCCTCTGCCCGGATTGGCGGACGCCGGCGTCGGCCCGCCCCGTCGCATCGCCTCGCGCTGCATCACCAGCGAGGCGCGCTGGCGGATCGCGTCGATCCGGTCGATGGTGCCGATGAGGAAGTGCATCGGCTCGACGAGGTTCTCGACGGGCCGCCGCGTCGACGGCTCGCGGTATCCCGGCGAGACGAGGCGCGAGCGCGTCGCGCTCGACACGTAGACGCGCGCCGAACCCGCGGCCTCGAGGATCGGCGCGAGATGCCGCTCGGCGAACTGCCGCACGCCGCCCTCGCGCATGATCGTCTTGTAGCCGCGGTCGCACTTCGAGAGGACGATCGCCACCGGGATCGACCGGCCCTCGCGGCTCGCCCGCAGGTGCTCGAGCATCGCGACGGTGGCGTTCGCGAGGTCGATCGACTCGCGCGAGCGCTCCGTGGCGCGCACGGGATCGATGACGAGGACGATCGCCGCGGTGCGCGCGAACTGGTTGCCGACGGTCCATCCGATCGTGAGCGTGCTCGGATTGCTCGGCGAGAATGCGGCGAGCAGTGCGGAGCCGGGAAGATCGACGAGCGTCATGCGGCGGTTCGGAGTCCGCACGCCGTCGCCCGAGAGCGTGAACTCGACGTTGTGCTCGATCGCGTCCGCGGTGGGCGTCGGCCAGCTCCTCGCTTCGAGCGCGGCGATCGCCGATTCGTTGCGGCGCTTCGTCTCGATGTCGGCGAACTCGCACTGGAGCGTCGAGGTTCCGCGCCCCGAGAACCATGCGTCGCCGTCCGGGATGCGGCCGTTGAAGAGCGTGACCGGCGAGCGGATCGCATCGAGCAGACGCGCGATCCACACGGTCTTGCCGGCGCCCGGGCCGCCGAGCACGAGGATCGTGTCGCGCGCGATGGGTCCGTCCTGCGCCCGCGCGTCGTCCGACGCAGGCGCGCTCGATGCGAGGGCCATGCATTCCTCCGGGAGAGGGTCGAGGGGCGGGCCTGCTTCCCGTCGTACCCTCGGACCACGGGCGCAGCGTACCTCGCGCATCGGACGATGCGTGGCGGTGGCGCGCATTTCACGCGAAGTCCGTCGGTCGACGTGATCAAGTCCACGCGGGAGGAGGTGGTAGACAGGTTGCCGGACGTGTCGCGTCTCGCGGAGCACGCGAGGCACGCGTGGTGGGCGTCAGGGCGCCGGATGCGCTGGTTCGCCGAAGTCGTCGCGGACCCCGACGATCGCGATGCCGCAGCGGTCGGCGGCCTCGATCACCTTCGGAAGATCGACCACGATCACGCGGCCGACGCCGATGGCGATGCAGCCGCCGCCCGCGCGATGCAGGTTCTCGACGGTCGAGACCCCGATCGTCGGGACGTCCGCGCGCATGTCGTGACCGCGTCGCGCCGTCTTGAGGAGCGTCCATCCCCGGCGCCGGCAGAGCATGCCGGTGCGCTCGATCATGCGGTCGGTGCCCTCGACCGCCTCGACCGCGATCACGTCCTTCTCGCGCACCGCGATCGCCTGACCGATGTCGAGCGTACCGAGCTGCCGCAGCAGCGGCCATCCGAACAGGATGTCGCCGCGCTGCTCCGCGGTCGGTTCTCGTCGGGTCATCGTGCCTTCGCGCGCCATGTGGTCGGGAATGTACGTCGTCGAATCGATCAGCACGAGGCCTTCCCGCGCGAGATCGTCGGCGAGCACCGTGAGCAGCGTGGCGCTGCGGCGGTCGTGGCGGAGCTTCCGGTACCAGAGGTCGATCACGCGCCAGTCGGGCAGCTGGCGGAAGAGCTTGAGCGGGTCGTGCATCCTCGCCTTCGCGACGCGGCCGACCATGACCGCCTCGCGGATGCCGAACCTGCGCGCGACGCGCAGCCAGCGGCCGAGCTGGACGACTCCCGCGGTCTCGAACTGGTCGCAGTGGGAGGGGAGGCTCGCCTCGTACTGGTCGCGCAGTCCGATGCACGCGACGCGGCGGCCGGCGGCGCGGATGCCCTGCGCCACGAGGATCGGCAGCGCGCCCTGGCCCGCGATCAGGCCGATCGGGGGAAGGTCGCGCGGCGGGATGCCGATGGGGGCGGTGGCGGGGCGCTCGCTCATGGTGTCGGCTTCGCGTGCCGCTCAGGCCTCCGGAGACGCGGGCGCGGCGCTTCCGGAGTTCCTCGGTCCCATCGGCAGGAAGCGCTCGGGATCGGCGGAAACCGGCGCGGCCGCCTCCTGCGCGAGCCAGTCGACAAGCGGCTCGAGTTCGGTGCCGAAACGGAGCACCTCGCGCAGCGCCTCGCGCGCGAAGCGCTCGCGGATCGAGTGCTCGATGAGCGAGTGGAGCGGCAGGTAGTAGCCGTGGTCGTCGAGGACGGCGATCGGCTTCGCATGGTCGCCGATCTGCCGGCCGACGAGCGTCTCGAAGAACTCCTCGAAGGTGCCCATGCCCCCGGGGAGGACGAGGAATCCGTCCGCGCGCTCGATGAGGATGCGCTTCCGCTCGCGCATCGTGTCGACCACCACGAGTTCGTCGCAGCCGAGCCAGCCCTGCTCGAGGTCGAGGAACTTGCGCGTGATGATGCCCTCGACCCGGCCGCCGGCGGCCTTGCAGGCGCGCGCGGCCTCGCCCATCAGGCCGAGCCCGCCGCCGCCGTAGACGAGCGTGATCCCTCGACGGGCGAGGAGTTCGCCCGCCGCGCGCGCGGCGACCGCGAAGTGCGGGTCGAGGCTGCGCGAGCTCGAGCAGTAGAGCGTGACGGACCGGAGCGCTGGCATCGGGTGTACCTTACCGGGAGATGGTCGGAACCGTCCTCGCGCTCCTCCTCGTCGGTTTCGCGATCGCGCTCCCCGCGACGTGGCTGCTCGTGCGGCTCGGGCATCGGATGGGTGCGCTCGACACGCCCGGCGTCGCGGGCCATGCGAAGGAACTGCGGCGGGTGCCGAACATCGGCGGGATCGCCATCGCGACGGCCGTGGCCGGGCCGCTCGCCGCGGGGCTGGCGGCGCTCTCCTTCGCCCCGGAGGCGATCGCCGAGCGCGTTCCCGGCGTCGCGGCGCATCTCGAGCGGCTCTCGGCTTCGCGCGGCGACTGGATCGCGATCCTCCTCGGCGCGCTCGCGATCCACGTCGTCGGCCTCGTCGACGACCGTCGCGCGCTGCGCGCGTGGCCGAAGCTCCTCCTCCAGGTCGCGATCGCGCTCGCGACGACCCTCTTCTCCGACGTCCGCCTCCTCGCGAACTTCCTCGCGGCGTTCCCGGGCGGCGAGATCGCGAGCATCGCGCTCACGGTCGCGTGGATCGTGGTGGTGGTGAACGCGGTCAACTTCATCGACAACATGGACGGACTCGCCGGCGGCATCGCCGCGATCGCGGCGCTCGCCTTCATGATCGCGACGATCCTGACCGCGCAGTGGTTCGTCGCGTCGACGCTCGCGCTCCTCGTCGGCGCGCTCGGCGGATTCCTCGTCTTCAACGTCGCGCCCGCGCGGATCTTCATGGGCGACGGAGGGTCGCTCTTCATCGGCTACATGCTGGCGACGCTCGCCGCGCGCACGGTGTTCATCGACACCGATCACGCGGGCTACGCGCTCGGCAGCGCGTGGTACGGCGTCCTCATGCCGATCATCGTGCTCGCGATCCCGCTCTACGACGGCGTCTACGTGACGCTCTGGCGGATCTCGCGCGGGAAGAGCCCCTTCATCGGCGGCCACGAGCACATCTCGCACCGGCTCGTCGAGCTCGGACTCTCGAAGCGCCGCGCGGTCGGCGTCCTCTGGCTCCTGACGGCGGTGACCGCCACGAGTTCGATCGGGCTCGGGCTCATGCGCCCGTGGCAGGCGGCGCTCGTCGGCGTGCAGCTGCTCGGGATCTTCGCGGTGATGGCGATCCTCGAGACGAGCGTCGCGCGCAGGCGGGACGGCGCATGAACGGCGCAGGGCACGCGGTCGCGGCCCCGGGTGCGGGCGGAGCGCCGCGGGCGCTTCGCGCGGCGGAGGCCATGCGTCTCGCCGGACTGTGCGGAATCCTCGCGGTGGCCGCGCTTCGCGCGATGGTCTCGGTCGAGCCCAACATCTGGTTCGCCGACGTCGATCCGGCGCGCGATGCGATGCCGCTGCTGGTCCTCGGCGCGGCGAGGTCGCACATGCTCGATCTCGCGTTGTTCGCGTCCGCCGCGATGGCGCTGATCGGCGAATGGCGCGCGAAGCGGGGCGTTCGGCTCGGGCTCGTGCTTCTCGCGCTGCTTCCGGTGCCTGTCGCGATTCTGCATGCGCGCACGGGAATCGTCGCCGAGAATGGGTTTCGCAGCGATACGTGGATCGCGGCGATCCTCGCGTTCGTCGCGCTCGCGCACCTCGTCCGCGATCGCGCGATGCGGGCGATCGCTCTCTCCGTATTGCTTGCGTTGACGGCGCTTCTTGCGGTGCGTGGCGCGGTGCAGGTCTTCGTCGAGCATCCGGCCACGGTCGCCCACTTCGAGGAGACGCGCGACGAGTTTCTCGCGGCGCGGGGCTGGCTTCCCGACTCGAGCGCCGCGCTGAGTTACGAACGACGACTTCGACAGCCCGAAGCCAGCGGCTGGTTCGGGCTCTCGAATCCCTTCTCGACGATGATGGGTGCGGGCGCGGTCGGTCTCGCGGCGCTCGCGGTGCTTGCGCGTCGCATGCAGCAGGCGGGAAACGCGCTGCTCCTCGCACTCGCGGCGGTCGCCTGCGCCGCGCTCCTTCTTGTCAACGGCGGCAAGGGCGCGATCGGCGCGACGGCGGTCGCGGCAGGCACGCTGCTTGTCGCGCTGCGTGTCGCGCGCACACGGGGCGCGCTGCCGTCCGCGCGCTGGACGCTGGCGCTTGCGGGCGGGATGCTCGCGCTCGTCGGCGCTCGATGGCTCGTCGGCACCCGCATCGGCGAACTGAGCCTGCTCTTCCGCGGCTACTACATCGAGGCAGGGCTGCGCATCGCGTCGGATCCCGACTGGTTCCTTCTCGGCTGCGGGCCGGACCGCGTGCAGGAGTTCTTCAACGCCGCGAAGCCGGAGAACTGCCCTGAGGATGTGAAGAGCCTGCATTCGGTCTTCTTCGACTGGATCGTCACGCTCGGCGTGAGCGGTGTGGCATGGATCGCTCTGGTTTTCGCGGCATTTTGGCCCGCGCGACCAACGAGCGACAACACGGTCCTCGCGGACGCGGAAGTGCTTCGCGTGCGACGCACGGCGGTGTTTGTCGCGATCGGTTGCGGAGTGTTCGGCACCGCGCTTGCGTCGACCGTCGAGTCACCGATCGTCGATGCGTACTGGGTGGTCACGCGGCTCCTCGGCATCTTCGCGTTCGCGTTACTCGCGATGTGCGCCGCGCACGCCGCTGCGGTGATCTCGGGACTCGCGCTGCGCGCGGTCGCTCTCGCGATCGGCGTGCTGGTGCTCGTCCACGCGCAGATCGAAACCGTCGCGTGGATGCCGGGATCGTGCGTCCTTGCGCTCGCGTTCCTCGCGTGCGCGACGGATCTTCCGGTTGGTGCGTCCACCAAGCTCGCAGCTGACCGCACACCAGTTCGTTCGTTCGCGTTGTCGGGTTCGGCAGGTTGCTTGAACAGCCTCACGAACGGCCTTTCGATCGCGGTGCTCGGAGTCCTCGCACTCCTCTCGATGTCGATCGGATTGGCGCAGGATCTCTCGCGCGGATCGCGTGTGACAAACGTCGCGGCTCAACTCGGTGTACTCGCCGTCGACTCGAGGGCAAGAGATGCTTCGCGAGAGTACGACCTCCGCATGGACGCTGCGCGGCAACTCAGTGCGGGGGACTACGCGTGGTCGCGCTTCGAACTCGAGGCTGCGGTCGCGCAGGCGCTTGCGGCCGCTCAGGTCGCGCGGGCCGAGGCGAAAGATCCGGCTGACCACGTCGGCGCGCGCGAACTCGCTGCGCTTGAACTCGCGCAGCAGGTTGCCGGGCGACGGCAGCTGCGCGGGTCGAGGGCGGAGGCGCTGCGTGCGGATGTCGCGCTTGCGTCGATCCGCAGGGCCTTCGCCGGCGGGGCGTCGTCCAAGGGAGTTTCGGCATCTGAGGGCGAACTGCGCGATCCTGACGAACGCTGGAACGTGTTCGCGCTGCTCGATGTCGTCGCGCGAGGAGCGGAGAGATTTCCGAAGAACCCACGACGCTGGATCGCACTCGGCGAAGCACGCGAAATCGTGCGTACCGCGCTCGAAGCCGATGGCATGCATTCTCTCGCGTCTGAAATCGAAGATCCTCGCGAGGCCTACAAGCGCGCGTACGTCGTCAACGCGAAGCTCGCGCTCGATCCACTGGCGCAACTCTCACCGCGCGAACTCGCGCACCTTCAAAAGAAACTGGAACGGCGACTCGGTACGAACGCCGATCCGTAGTCAGATTCGAGATTTGATCCGAGTTGCGAACCGAGTTGCGAACCGAGTGCCGCTGCGAATCCCGCTGACAGTCCCGACGCGCGCACTCCGTCAGACGCTCGAGATGCGCAGCGTTGATCGCGCGAATCCGCGCGTCATGACGATGCCGCGCGATGGCGGGAACTTCGCCATGCCTTCGGCACGCAGGGGAACCGCGGGGCCATTTGCGTAGGCGTCGAAGGCTGTGCGCGATGCGAAGTGGTAGCGCGTCTCGACGTCGGGAATCGCGCCTGCCGGCGCGTCCGTCGCGAGTTCGAACTCGACGATCTCCGCGTCGAGCGCGCCCGCGCGGACGACATCCGCGAGGTGTCCGTCGCGCAGCCACGCGAGGAACTCCGCGCGCACTCCTGCGTTCGTGAACGTCGAGCGGACCGAATAGAGGTAGGTCTCAACCACCGGACTTCGCCTTTCCACGCGCTTCCTCGATCGCCGCGAGCACCTGCGCGGGCGTGTACTCCGTCGAGTTCATCACGAGCGAGCCGTCGCGGCCGTAGACGAGGAGCAGCGGGATCGTCACCCGGTTCGAGGCCTTGAGCAGCGCGTTGCCCGCGACGTTGTTGCCCGTGAGATCGACCTTGATCGCCGCGACGTCGACAGCATTCATCTCCTTCGACACCGCCGGCGTGTTGAGGACGAGCGCCTCGAGCGTCTTGCAGTTGGCGCACCATTCGGCGGTGAAGTCGACGACGACGACCTTGCCCGCCTTCTGCGCCTCCTCGAGCCGCTCGGGCGTGTAGTAGGTCCAGTCGATCGGCCCCTTCGCGGTCTGCGACAGTCCGATCAAGACGCTCACGACGAGGACGAACGCGCCGATGCCGCCGAAGACCACGCGGTTCGCGGCCTTCCGCGTGAGGAGGAAGGTGCGCAGGAGGAGCCACGCGCCCGCGGCCGCGCCGAGGATCGACACGAACCACCAGTAGAGGTGGCTCGGCGGTTCGGGCGGTTCGACGAGGATGCCCGCGACGCCTGCGCCGATGAAGTACGAGGCGGCCGCGAGGAGGAGGAGGCCCATCACCTGCTTGATGAGATCGCTCGCCGGGCCCGTGCGCGGCATCTTCTCGATCCACGCGGGATTCGCGGAGAGAACGAGGTAGGGGAGCGCCATGCCCGTGCCGACGGCGCCGAAGACCGTGAGGATCGTCGCGGGGCCCTGCGTCGTCGCCCACGCGACGGCGGTGCCCATGAGCGGCGCCGTGCACGGGGTCGAGAGCACCGCAGTCATGATGCCGAAGAAGAACGATCCGCTGTAACTATCGTGCTTCGCCTCGACCATGTACACCCAGTCGGGCAGCTTCAGCGAGAAGAACCCGGCCATGCCGATCGCCATCACGGCGATCACCACGCCGACGCCGATCGTGAACGCGGGCGTCTGGAAGAGCTGGTTCGTACTGGTGAAACCCTTCACGAACGCGATCATCGCGCCGAGCGCGAGCCAGAACGCGACCACGCCGAGCGACATCACGAAGCCGAGCGAGAGGCACTTCGCGCGGCTTCCCTGCGCGGCCTGCGAGAGACCCATGATCTTGAGCGGGATCACGGGAAGGACGCACGGCGTGAAGTTGAGGAGTGCGCCGCCGAACGCCGCGACCGCGAGCAGGAGCAGGAATCCGGCGCCGTTCGGGTCGATCGAGAACTTGTACGAGAAGATCGGGAACTCGAGGCGTTCCGCCGGCTTCTCGCCCGAGCGGATGCGTCCGTAGACGGTCGGGTCGAACGGCGGATCGAGGGCGACGAAGGCGGGATTCGTCTCGCCTCCGGTGGCGCCCGCGACGATCTCGAAGCGGGCGACGAGGTCGACGTCGGCGGGGCGGCTGCAGCCGACCGCGTCGCACGCCTGGAACGTCACGCGCAGCGGGATCTCGACGACGCCCGGCTTCGCGTCGGCGCGGACCGAGAACGGGATGAAGACGACGGGCGTTCCCTCGTAGACGGCGTACCGCTTCCTGCCCTCGCCGACGTCGGTGTCGTACCCGTGCTGTTCGGGCCACTGGATGAACGCGGCGTTGAAGTCGACGCCCTCGATCGGCGCGCTCGTCGTCGAGCCGTCGGCGCCTTCCTTCGGATTGAGGACGATCTCGGTCCGGATCGCGCCGTCCCACACGACCATGCCTTCGGCGGGGGGCGTCGGGCCCGTCCAGACGTGGTAGCCCGGCTTCAGCTTCATCTCGATCGCGACCGGAACGTCTCCTCCGGGCGCGACCTTGTCCTGCGCGAGGACGAGGCGCGTCTCCACCTGATCGCGGGAGTCGTTGAAGAGGGGCTCCTCGTCGGCCGCCCTTCCAAAGGCGCCGCCGCCAAGTCCGGGAAGTCCGGGGATCTTCGGAGGCGCCTGGGCGGCTCCCGCGGTCGCGCACGGCCCGAGCGCCGCCATCAGCGGCATCAGGACCGCAAGAAGCAGGGGGAGCGCCGCACGGACGGCGCGGTTCGCATCGATTCCGGCGGGAAGGCGGCGGGACGGAAAGACGCTCGCCGGTTCGGTGGTTCTCTCAGGTCGCATGGGCGGTCATGGTACGGACCACGGATGGTTCCGTTGCCGCCCGATCCGGCCCTCCCCGGTTTCAAGCGGTCGTCCCCGCACCGCCGATATCGCCGGGAGCGGCCCTGAGGCGCGACGTCGGCGGAGCCGATGCGGGTCCGCCGAGACGGGTTCGACGAGACGGAGCCGCAGGTCGTCGCAGGACGCGAGACCACCCGAAGGGACGCCATGGCCGGTACCGAGGTTCTCAATCAGGACGACATCGACGCACTCCTGAACGCGTCGAGCGAGCCCGCTCCGCCGGTGGAGGCGCCGCCGACCCAGATCTTCTCGCGGGCGCGCCGCGATCGCGACAAGGTCGAGATCCGGCCCTACGACTTCAAGCGTCCCGAGCGCATCTCGAAGGACCAGATGCGTGCGCTCGAGATGCTGCACGAGACCTTCGCGCGCAACTTCGGCGCCTCGCTCTCGGGTTTCCTCCGCACGATCGTCGAGGTGCGCGTCTCGCACGCCGCGCAGATGACGTACCAGGAGTTCATCTCCGGACTCCCGAACCCCACCAGCTTCAACCTCGTGCGCTGCCCGCCGCTCGAAGGGCAGCTCTGCCTCGAGGTCTCGCCACTCGTCCTCTATCCGATCATCGACCGACTGCTCGGAGGGTCGAACAAGGAGCTCTTCGTCCCGCAGCGCCCGATGACCCTGATCGAGACGAAGCTGATCCAGAAGATCCTCCAGCGCGGCATGGCTGCGCTTTCGGAGGCCTGGGCCGGCATCCGCAAGATCGAGTTCTCCCTCGGCGAGATGGAGTCGAATCCGCAGCTGGTGCAGATCGTCCCGCCGAACGAGGTGGTGGTCGTGATCGGTTTCGAGGTGAAGTTGACGAATCGGGCGGGCCCGATGTCGCTCTGCATCCCGTACAACGCGATCGAGCCGCTCATCGAGGATCTCTCGGCCCAGAGCTGGTTCGTGACGGGCAAGAACCAGAACGCCGGCGGCACCGCCGAACGCATCGCGGGCGGCCTGTCGGCCGCGAAGGTCGAGCTCGACGCAACCCTCGCCACCACCACGATTTCACTCTCGGAACTCCGCTCGCTCGAGGTGGGGGATCTCATCGTCACCCATCGGCCTGCCTCGTCGCCGGTGGTGCTTGGCGTCGAGGGCCGGCCGAAGTTCCTTGCGACCGTCGGGCAGTTCCGTGGCAATCGGGCGCTTCGGGTCGGCCGTCCGGTCGGCCCGAACGAGCGCATCGATCTCGGGTCCGCGACGAGCGCCTGACGCACCGTTCTTCCACCGACGTCGCGCCGCCTATCTCTCATCCGGGAAGGGGGTTGTGACGGGCCGCCCGTCGGCCGATCGGATTCGCTCCTCCGTGGGGGAGCGCGGTGTCGACCCGACCGCAAACCTCGTGCCGGATTGACCTTTCGGTGCGGGAGCGATATCTTCCGGATCCCCGTCGGGCCCTTCGTGGACCCGGCGGGGTGTGTTTCGGTCGGAAGGTGTCCGACCGGTGTGCGACTGAA
>JBIIYI010000053.1:0-10780 GCA_044346895.1 Phycisphaerales bacterium | reverse complement strand
ACCGGTGAGCCGCTTGGCGTACTCGCGGTTCACCTCGACCGTCTCATCGATCGCGGGAACTCCGCCGGCGGGAGTGGCGGCCATCGCATCCGTCGACGCGCCGGCCGAACCATCGGCCGACGCGCCACTCCCGTCGGCCGGAACCGCCGATGCGTCGGCGGCGGGATCGCCACTGCCCATCGACATGGCCTCGCCGCTCGATGCGGAAGACGAAGCGACCTCCATCGGGAGCACCCGCAGCGACACGAGCCGCTTCACCGGATTCCGGAGAACCGAGTTGTTGCCGCTGCCGTTCGCAGCCTTGAACGCGTGCAGGACGTCGGAGGCAATCCAGTACTGCCACTGGAGGTCGTACAGCAGGCGGTCCTGCGCGTCGGTCTCCTTGAGATCCTTCAACGGAGTCGCGATGGCGGGATCATCCTCGCCGGGAACCCCGAAGGCGCTCATCGACGCGTAGATCGAGATCTGCTTCGCCTTCTCGCCGTAGACGCCGAGCCGGGCCTTCCGAAGGGTCTCCTCCGCTTCGGCGCGCTTCTGCTTGTCCGCGATCTTCTCGAGCGTGTCGACGCCCTGCTCGCTCAGGATGCGGCGCTCGACGCCTGCAACCTTCTCGACGGCGGCCTCACCCGCGGGAGGGGTGCCGGCGTTGACGTCCTTGAGCAGCTGCTCGTACTTCTTGAGCAGCGCTCGTGCGAACTGCACGCGGCTCCGGTCGGCGTCGCCGAAGCTCCTGCCGTAGTTCGGAAACACCGATGCATCGACGATCGGGCCGTGCGCGGGGCTTCCCTGATTGCGCGCCAGTGCCACGTTGTAGACCTCTACGGACGCATCGGTCGCGCCCTCGAGAATCTTCGTGAACTCGGCGACGGTCCGCTCGTTCGGCAGTCCCTCGAGGCGCACGGATTCGCCGCCCGGAATGGGAATGTCGACGGTTGCGTTGAGCGCCGAGGAGACCGCGGAATAGGACCTCGCCTTCGCGTCCGCGGCGCTGCGCACGTTGCTGCCGAACGCATCGGCCGCGAAGTACGCGCCGACCGGAACCACGACGACGATCGCGGCGAACACGACGATCAGGGTATTCGCCTTCATCCAGTCGACGGAAACCTGAACCTGCTTCGGAAGTTGCTTCGCCATCACTGACCCTCCACCGGCGCCTCGGCCGGAGCGGCTGCGGCAACCTCGCCGCTCAAGACGACCTCGAACGTGATCTTTCCAACATTCACCGTGCTTCCCGCCGGGTAGAGCGACGGCTTCGGAGGGAGCGGAGCGAGCTTCTCGAGATCCGCGGGAGGCGCGGCGTCGGTGTCAGCCTTCCCGCGGCTGAATCGCGAATCGCCAGGAGCTGCCGCGGCCTCGTCGCCGCCGGGGGCGTTGAAGCCACCACCCATGCCCGTTCCGCCGAGGCGGCCACCCGGGCGGTTGAGCGTGCCGCCCTGCCCTGCCTGACGCTTGCCAGACAGTCCGCCGAAGTTGTTCCCTCCGGCACCGTCGCCCGCGGTGAACGATCCACCCGGCGCGGAGAAGTTGCCTCCCTCGACTCCGGCGGCCGCATCGTTCGGCGCAGTCGCGCTGTTCGACGAGGATGCCGACGCATCGGCCTCGAGCGAGCCATTCTCGCCCACCTTCATCTTGGTGTAGGTCCACTTCACCTTGTCGATGGTGTACGGCACTCCGTCGCGCTTGGCGTTCGCCTGCAGCCACTGACCGACGGTCGTCGCGAAGTGGTCCGCCGGCGAGTCGCCGGCGTTCGCCTCGACGTCGAGCGTGACCTCGATGACGCGCTTGCCACCGGCGAACTTGTACGTTCCGGAGAGGTCGCGGAGGTAGGTCTGGCGCCGCGCGGAGTCGGCCTCGCTCAGCTTCCTCACGTCCTTCGCGGCCTCGGCGCTCACGTTGTTGCCGCTCGCGACGGCGCGCAGCGCGTCGTTCACGATGAACGGCCAGACCTCGCGGTCGTCGAGGAGCGCGAGCATGTTCTTCGAACGCGCGCCCACGCTGTTAGAGGCACTCGCGAGGTTGTTCTGAAAGCCCTTCGCGCTCGCGACCTGCGCGTCCGCCGCGGTCTTCGCGGCAACATCGCCGATCGCGGCGTTGTCGAGCATGCCCCGGACGAACATGAGTCCGCCCGCCGCGACGGCGACGCCGGCGGCCGCCGCGAACCAGCGCTGCTTCTTCTGCCAGATCTGGCTGCGCATGCGATTGATCGGGAGTAGGTTGACCTCGACCGGCGCGCGTCCGAGGCCCTGCAGGGCGAGACCGTAGGCGACGGCGAAGTTGATCGTGTGCTCCGCGAAATCGGCGGCGAGGAGGCTCTGGTCGACCGCCGGTGCCGGGGCGCCCTTCGCGGACTTCGGCATCGACGGCGTGATGCCGTCGATCGTGAGCCGCTGGAAGCTCTCGAGCCGCTCGACCTCCATGTTGAGCTGCATGCCGAGGAACTTGCGCAGTCCCGGGATCTTCATCGTCGAGCCGAGGCCGACGGCGTTCTTGAGGTTCCCGGTGCGGTTCTGCTGCTGGTAGAAGGTGACCGACTTCTGCACGTCGCCGACGAGGTCGCCGAGGACGCCGCGCATCGCGCTCATGATGGTCTTCGCGTGCTCGCTCGTCGCCGTCTTCCGCTTGAGCTCGTCCGCCTTCTGGTACGGGATCTTGAGTTCGGCGGTGATCGACTCGGTGAAGTCGTGGCCGCCGAGCGGGAACGTGCGCATCCAGCAGCGGCTCCCTTCCGCGACGATGAGGTCGGTCGCGGAGGTGCCGATGTCGATGATGACGACCGAATCGTTGCGATCCGCGAGCGTGCGGTCGAAGGCGATGGCGTTGTAGAGCGCGACCGGGGAGAGCGTGACGGCGGTCGGCGCGATTCCGAGCTTGTCGCTCACGAGCGCAAGGAAATCCTCGAGCGGCTCGCGCTGGATCGCGAAGATGCCGACGTCGACATCCGGCGAGTCGGGGCTCGTGAAGTCATGGAAATCCCACTCGACCTCGTCGAGCGGGAACGGAATCTGCTGCTCCGCCTCGTAGCGGACGAGACCCTCGATCTGCTTTGCGTTGTCGACCGGCGGAAGCTTCGTGAACCGCGCGAAGCCGCGGTTCTGCATCCAGCTGAAGCTGATGACGACCGACGAGCCCTCGAGACGCTTCTGCGTCGCCAGCTGCGCGAGCGAGTTCTCGAGCGCGGTGCGCTGATCCGGCCGACGGTCCTCGAGCCCCGCGAGGCCCGAATCGCCACCGGCGGACGAAAGTTCGGGATCGGTGAGCACGCGCACGTGGGGCTTCACCCAGAAGTCTCGGACACGCACTCCGTCGGATGTCGCCTCGAGTTGGATGGCCTTGATCTCGTACTGGCCGATCTCGATGCCCCAAGCGGTGTTTGAACTTGCCATGGTCGATCTCTCCGGGAACTGAGCCTGCGGTGCGGGGAGGCAGATGATAACGCGCGCCGACCGAAACGGATGCTGGCACAATCGAAGTTCTCGGACCTGCTCCGGTCGGTCGTGATTCTCGGACTGGCAGGTCGGTCTCGGCGCGGATCGGCGACGGACGCGGATGCGCCCGCGCCCTTGCGCCCCACTCGGACCTTCCCACCGAAAGTTTGCATGTCCCGCGCGAGGCGGGTGGCCGCCCATGGCGACCCCTCCCGGCCCGTCTCCCAAAACCGCAGGTCGAGGACGGAGTTGCGGCGATGGAAGGTCGTCGGCGGAGCGGTTACGCTGCGCGGCCCGAGTCTCAACCCAATGTCCAGCGACCCCACCAATCAGAGTTCGTCCCGACCCGCCCCCCGCTCCTCCGGCTTCGACGCCGAACTCGAACGAGAGATCGAGGCCGCCCTCGGCGGCATGTCGATCGAGGAGATCGAAAGCCAGAGCGCCGCACCACGCGCCTCGCAGCGCGGGAGGCAGGTCCGTCAGGGAACGATCATCCGGGTGCACGCCGGCGACGTCTTCGTCGAGTTCGGCCCGCGGTCGCAGGGCGTCTGCCCGCTGACGCAGTTCCTCGCATCGGGTGACAAGCAGCCGCCCGTCGTCGGCAGCGAGCGCGGCTTCGTCGTCGAGCGCTTCGATCCGTTCGAGGGGCTCTCGATCCTCAGCCTCGAGGGCGCCGTGCAGAAGGCCGACTGGGGCACGCTCGAGGTCGGTCAGATCGTCGAGGCGCGCTGCACCGGCATGAACAAGGGCGGTCTCGAGATGGAGATCGCGCACCACAAGGGCTTCATGCCGGCCGGACAGGTCGACGTTCGGCACGTCGCCGACATCTCGGTCTTCATCGGCGAGAAGTTCCCCGTGCAGATCGTCGAACTCAACAAGGACAAGGATCGCCTCGTCGTCAGCCGCAAGGCCGTCGTCGCCGCGGAGCGTGCGGAACAGCGCGAGAAGCTGCTCGCCGTGCTCGAGATCGGCCAGACGCGGCAGGCGACGATCACGAGCGTGCAGAGCTACGGCGCGTTCGCCGACATCGGCGGCGTCGACGGCCTCATCCACGTGTCCGACCTGTCGCACGAGCGCGTGAAGAGCGCAGCGGACGTGGTGAAGGTCGGCGACGTGGTGACGGTGAAGGTCGTCAAGCTCGATCTCACCGCGACCCCTCCCAAGATCGGCCTCGGTCTGAAGCAGCTCGTGGCCGACCCGGGCGTGACGGCGATGCAGTCGCTCGAGGCCGGCGGCACCGTGACCGGCCGCGTCACCAAGCTGATGCCCTTCGGCGCGTTCGTCGAGATCGCCCCGGGGATCGAGGGCCTCGTCCACATCTCCGAGATCAGCCATGACCGCATCCCGAGCGTCGACAAGGCGCTGCGCGCGAACGAGATCGTGACCTGCAAGGTGCTGTCGGTCGACATCGGCAAGAAGCGGATCAGCCTCTCGATCAAGGCGCTCGTCGAGGCGCCCGAGCGGCCGGAACCCGCGCAGAACGTCGGCGGCACCGGAGGCGATCGCCAGGGAACGAAGACGGACGCCGGCTTCGGCGCGGTGTTCGGACGGAAGCGCGGCCGAGACGATTCGCCGGTCGTGGCCCGTCCGGAAGACGGCGCGCTGAAGCGCCTCCGCGCGGCGTGGGGCGACGGGAAGGAACTCAAGGGCGGCCTGAGCTGAATCCGGTGTCGCCGCGTCGATGCGCCCTGTGGCCGTCGGACGCGACTGGCATTCGCTCGGACGGGTCGACGCGTGCGACAACGCGGTGAACGGTCCAAGGACAGACGAACGACAGGCGCCACCCCGAAGGATGGCGCCTGTCGTCGTTTCAGACTGCACCGACGATCAGGTGCCGACCTTGAACTGCCCGACGACCTGCTTCAGGCTCGCGACCTGCGCCGCCGTCTCCTCGCTCGCCGCGGCGAGCTCCTCCGAGTTCCCGGCGTTCTGCTGGGTGACCTTGTCGAGTTCGGCGACGCCGCTGTTGATCTGACCGATGCCCTGCGCCTGCTCGCGACTCGCGCTCGCGATCTGCGAGAGGAGCTCGTTGACCTCGCGCGTTCCGTCCACGATGGTCCGGAGGGACGTGTCGACCTCGCCGCAGATCGCGACCGCGCGATCGGCCCGGGTCGTCGACTGCTCGATCATCGCCGCGGTCTCGCGGGCGGCCTGAGCGGAGCGACCCGCGAGGTTGCGGACCTCTTCCGCGACGACCGCGAAGCCCTTTCCGGCCTCGCCGGCGCGTGCCGCCTCGACGGCCGCATTGAGCGCGAGCAGGTTCGTCTGGAAGGCGATCTCGTCGATCACCTTCAGCACCTTCGCGATCGAGTCGCTCGACTGCTTGATCGCGCCCATCGCCTCGCTCATGCGCACCATCTGCTCCTTGCACTGGTCGGCACGGACGCGGGCGTCGTCGGAGCGCGTGACCGCCGCACCCGCGTTCTGCGCGTTGCGCTCGGTCATCGCGTTCATCTCCTCGAGGCTCGCGCTGATCTCCTCGAGGCTCGCGGCCTGCTGGCTGGCGCCGCTCGCGACCGACTGGCTGGTCGACGAGACCTGCGCGCTTCCCGCGTCGATCTCGGAGGCTCCCTTGCGGATGTCGCCGAGGATCCCCTCGAGCTTGCCGACGAACTTGTTGAACCACGAGGCCATCGTGCCGAGTTCGTCGTGCGACGAGTCGTCGAGGCGCTTGGTGAGGTCACCCTCGCCCTCGGCGATGTCGCGGACGCGGGCGATCATGGCCTGCATCGGACGACCGAACGTGAGCCTGAGGAGGAAGGCGAAGCCGATCGCGCCGACGACGATCATCGGGCCGGTCCACGCGAGTCCGCTCGTGATGAATCCGGCGACCTGCGTGTCGACCGTCGAGAGCGGGATGGCGACCTCGTAGGCGCCGTGCGTCCCGCCGACCTTCCAGCCTTCCATCGGGAAGCCGAGCGCGTCCTTGCCGTCCTTGTCGGGATCGAACTCGCCGCGCGGATCGCCGTGGCAGATCATGCAGCTCGCATCGAGGCCGATCGCCCGCATGTAGTGGAGCGTGTTGGTCTCCTCGTTGATGGCGTAGACGCTTCCCTCGCCGCCGGAGCCGACCTGCTTCTCGAGCCGCGTGAGCAGCTCGGCGCGGAACGATCCGACTTCCGGCTCGTTCTTCTTGTTGCGGGCGTCGAACGCCGCGACCCGGAAGTCGATGCCTTCCTTCTTCGCGGCGAGATCGGCGGTCTGCCAGCCGACGACGACGGGGATCGTCTGGAAAAAGCGGCTCTCCGTGTAGTCGCCGCCCTTGGAGACGCTCTCCTCGAGTTCCTTCATGAGCTCCTCGGTCGCGATCGACTTCGCGAGGAACAGCTCGCTCGCGTGGTTCTTCGCCTCGTCCGCGACCGCCGTGAAGGCCGCGGCCTTCTCGACCATCGCATGCTCGGCGCTCTCGCGGAAGCGACCCACGAAGACGACGTAGTTGAGTCCGACCGCGACGAGCACGAGGAACACCGTGAGCGCGATGATCCTCGACGAGAGCGAGCGGTTCTTGATCCAGGCGAACATGTCGACACCTCCAGTGGTCCCCGCGAAACGCGCCGATCGTGAGAAGCCGGATCGCCGGCCCCGATCATGCGCATCGTGGGTCGGAAGCGACATCGGGAACGGATGCGCTTCACTTCACAATGCGGGGTACAACGGGGAATCGACCTACCGCTGATTCACGGATCCGGGTGTCCGAGACCCCCGACAAGCAGGGAAATCGCCTCAAACCCGCCGTGTGCGATGCGTGCGCCGTCGATGAGGTCGCGATCCGGGTCGACCTGCAGCGCCGGCGGGATCCGCACGATGCGGTACTCCGCGAACGCGCCGTCCGTCGCGATGCGGTCGAGCCGTCCGTAGCGGGATTCCAGCGTGGAGAAGCTCGGTTCGGCGAGTCCGGCGTCGACGAGCGCAGCGGCGAGCGTGCCGACGGGAAGCACGGTCACGACGCGCACGTGCACGCAAGGATCGAGATCGAGTTCGCCAAGCGCGGCCCGGCCGTAGACCTCGGGACTCGGGCGGTCCGTTCCCTCCGGGTCGCGGCCGATCACGCACGCCTCGAGCGCCGACAGGACGTCGAGCGCCTCCTCGAGCGTCGCCGCGATCCGGCGGCCGCGCGCCCCGGGCCCGGTCGACTCCTCGTGCGCCTGCGCGTGGGCGCGCAGTTCCGACCGCGTGGGACGCCGGAAGCCTGAGCGCGCGCGCAGTTCGCGCGCGGCATCGTCGACGGCGTCGCCCACCGCCTCCGACCGCCCTTCCGCGAGCCGCTCGATCGCCCGTCGCGCGATGCGCGAGGAGTCGTCCCGACGGTCGTCCTGCGAACGGGCGTCCATGCGGCGAGTGTACGCTGCGCGCATGGAGACCCTCCGACCGGACGAATGCCGAGCGCTCGGCACGCTCATCGAGAAAGCGATGACCGTGCCGGGCCAGTACCCCCTGTCGCTCAACTCGCTCGTGACCGGAATCAACCAGAAGTCGAATCGGGATCCCGTGGTCGAGATCGACGAGGACCGCGCGCTGCGCGCGATCGACGGGCTGCGCGCGAAGGGACTCGCCCGCGACGTGACCTTCACGGGTTCGCGCGTGGAGAAGTACCGGCACACCGCGGGCGAGGCGCTCGAGGCGCGCGCGCCGGAACTGGCGATCCTCGCGGAACTCCTCCTGCGCGGCCCGCAGACGGTGGGAGAACTCCGCGGCCGCGCGAGCCGCATGCACCCGTTCGATTCGCTCGAGGCGGTGGAGGGCGTGCTCGCGGGCCTCGCGTCGCGCGGGACGCCGCTCGTGCGCGAGCATCCGCCGCTCCCGGGGAGCCGGGCGAACCGCTGGTCGCAGCTCCTCTCTCCGGAACTCCACCGGATCGCGGACGGCGCGGCCGGGGAACCGGACGGAGCGCGGCTGTCGGGTGCCGGGACCGGAGCGGTCCCTCCCTCGGACGCCCGCCCCCCGCGGGCCGACATGCTCGAGCAACGCGTCGCCGAACTCGAGACGCGCGTCGCCGAACTCGAGCGCACGCTCAGTGAACTCCGGCGTTCGCTCGGCTCGGCGTGAGCGCGCCGCAGCCTGGGCCGACCTCTGCCGCGACCCCCCGTCGCTCGGATCAGCGGATGCCGTAGCCCGGATCAGCGGATGCCGTAGCCCGAGATCGTCGAGGGATGCTCGCCGTCGATCCGCGCGCGCATCAGGAGATAGCCGCGCACCGAGAGGTCGCACGCGAGCGAGAAGAGATACGCGGCGGGCAGGTATCCGAGGAGCCGCAGCCAGGCGTCGGTGACGCCGGCGACGAGCCGCTCCGGACCGAAGAGCGCGGCGACCGCGCCCGTTTCGCCCGCGGCGAGTGCGCGTCCGGCCTCTCCGCCGAGCGCCTCGAGCGCGAGATCGACCGCGCCTCGGGCGAATCCGATGGTGCCGCCGACCACGAGGCCGCCGACGACGAGGACGAGGATCGCGCATGCGAGCGCCGACAGCCACACGAGCGGCCGCGCGAGGACGAGCGCGTAGGCGCGCGTGATCGCGTCGCCGGCGTCGCAATCCTCGACCGCGACCGCGGCCGGCATGAGCGGAAACGCGAGGATCCCGACGAGCGCGAGGATCGCGCCGAGCAGCGCGACGAGGACGGGCACCGCGAAGAGGATCGCGGCGATCAGGTTGAGGAAGGGAACGCGCAGGAGGAGCGCGAAGAGGAGGACGACGAGCGCCATTCCCGCGATCACGAGCGTCGGCAGCACCGGCAGAGCCACGAGGTTGAGGGCGCGCGCGCGCGCGTACCACGCGGCCTCGTGCGGTCCGAGCCGCGCGTTGCGACCGGCATGGACCGCCGCCATCCGCGCGAGGGCCCCCGCGAGGAAGGTGAGCGCCGTGACGAGGACGAGGAGACCGAGCGGGAAGATCAGCGGGCTGGCGCGGATCGCGGCGGCCGGAACGGAGAAGATCGCGCCGAGCACGCCCGCGAGGAACATCTCGGGGTCGAGCTGCACGATGCCGTTGAGGACCTGCTTCGCGGCCGCGCGTTCGGCGTCGATGAACACGCTCGCCACGCCGCGATGCTCGGCGGCGTCGATCACCTCCATCGCCGCGGCGGCGCGACGCCGGATGTCGCGCTCCTCCGCCTCGCCGAGACCGGCCTCGCTCGCGCGACGTTCGTCGATCCGCGCGCGCGTGGCGTCGCGCACCGCGCTCCGGAGCGCTCCGAGGCCGAGACGGGGCACCCCGCCTTCCTCGTCGCGACCTTCGTTCTCGAGGCGCGAGATCTCGAGGGCGGCGACGCGCGCCGCCTCGTTGCGCGCACGCTGGTAGGAGAGCTCCCGCTGGCTCTCGCTGACCGGACTGCCGCTGAATCCGCGATCGCCGAACCGGACGCCCGCCGCGAGATCGACGATCGGAACGATTGCTCCGATCACGAGTGCCGCGAGCAGCGCGATCGGCATGCGCGAGGGCTGGAGCGCACTCGTCACCGCACCGAAGAAGGACGGAAGGCGCGTGAGCGTCGAGGAGTTCCGGAGCCAGCCGGTCGGCTGATGCTGATCCATGCGGCGGATACTACGGAAAGTCGGCGGATCCGGCGTCGACGGCGGCGCGCGTGGATCCCGCGGATGGACGGGTCACGCGGGATCGACGGAAGCCTGACGGAGTTCGCGCGCGGCGTCGGCGAGGATCCAGCGCGAGAGGGGCTCGCGGCGGGCATCGGTCGCGAGGGTGTTGTGGAGGAGCGTCTCGGCGTAGAGCGAAGCCTCGCCCGAGCCATCGTCCCCGAGGAGGAACGCATGGATCGCCCACGGCCGATTCGTCGAGTTGTCCGGCTGCGTGTGCTCGAGGTGCCAGCGGACGGCCTCGACGAGGCGCGTGCCGAGGCGGTCGGCGGGCGCATCGGCGCCGGCGCCCGAGGGTCGTGACGCGCGCCGCTCGCGGACGATGCGCGAGAGCGCGTGCACGGCCGCGAGTTCGCACTCGGCCCACACCTCGATCGCGAGATAGGCGTCGACCGCGAGCAGCGCTCCTGCCGCGCCCGTGATTCCGGCGGTCGGATCGAGGGGTTCGCCCGCGCAGGCCCGCCAGAGGATCTGCTCGCCCCGGCTCCCGCGCAGCAGCGTCGGATCGGGCGGAAGCGGCGCGGGATTGGGCTCGCCGTGGTGCTCGAGCAGTCGGATCCAGTCCTCGCGTCGCATGGTCAACCTTTCGAACGGCGCCCGATACCCGTGCCGGGTTCGGTCCCGACTTCGGTCCCTGCTTCGGTTCCGGCTTCGGTTCCTACTTCGGTTCCGGTCCGGTTTCCGATTCCGAATCCGATTTCGGCGGGAATCCGACCCGAGGTTCCAGCGCCGTGGGAGCCCCAACCCCGAACGGTAGCGGCTTTTGCGGAT
>JBIIYI010000428.1:0-3069 GCA_044346895.1 Phycisphaerales bacterium | reverse complement strand
GCTTCCCGCGATCCCGGCGATGTTGAGGGAAACCGCGAATGCCGTCGGCGACGTCGGCAGCGTCACCGTCTGCGCGGTGCCGCGGACGTCGGTGAGCGTCGGGTCGAGCGCCCAAAGCACCTGCGACCGGTTCTCGACGATCCACACGTCGACGGTCTCTCCTGCCGCGAGCGGGAAGCGGGTCGGGTCGACGGCGACCTGAACCGGTCCAGCGAGGTTATAGGAGTTGAAGAAGACCGCGTGCGGGTAGGCGGCGACCGCGACGGCGGCAAGATCGGTGGCAGCCGGTTCCACCGGACACGAGCCCCACGCGCTGAGGAGCGCCGCGAGATCCTCGGCATCCACGGTTCCCGAACCGTTGATGTCCGCGGCGGCATTCGAGGTGCCCCAGGCGCTCAGCACCGCGGCGAGGTCGGTTCCGGAGACCTGCCCGTCCCCGTCGACGTCACCGCCGCAGGAGCCCGCATGGGCGGGAGCGGACACGGCGAGGAGTGCGGCCAGAAGCGGGGCGTAGCGCAGGCATGGCGTGGTGCGCGGCGAGCGGAGGGTCGTGTTGAGTGCCATCGGGGAGGTCCTGTCATGCGAGGCGAGGCCGGGCCTCGGGCCGAAATGCGGAAAGTGAGCCTGTTCGATGATGCTGGAGCGTCGGGGGAGGCGTCGCCTCTCGAACTCCCGCGCTTGGGTTCGCGAGTAGCATGGCTCGATTCTCTGGCGTGGTTCTTTCGCGGGATTCCTTGGCAGAACTGCGTTGCGCGCGATCCGAGCGCATCCGTCGACCATCGACTGCTGCGTTTCCGATCGCCCGAGCCGGACCGTACCACCCGGAACGACGGGCGCGGACGATCCGACCGGCTCGAACGGTCGAAACCACCCCGGGTCGGCCGCCGAAGCGAGCGGCCTTGCAGACCGGACGGCCACTGCCCTTTCGGTTGCGATCCGCAGATGGAGCGAACGATCTCGCGCCCTGTACGCGCGGGTACCCTGCAGAGTGTCACCTGAATCCGGGGAATGCCGAAAGCCCCGTCCCGATTTCCGCCGACAAACCTCACTCGAAGCGGCCCCCGGCGACCGGGCTGTTCCGAGAATACTCCGGCCGAAGCAGCGCAGGAACATCTCCTCTGGAACTTCTCATGGCGATCGAGACCAAGGTTCAACCCAAGCTGACGGCGCAGAACATCGCCTATTCGGTCCTCTGTCTCGGACTCGCGATCTGGGGGTGGTACGACTACTCCGTCAAGATCCCCGCGCAGCAGGCGTCGTTCGAGGAGTACGCCGCGGCGGAGAAGACCAAGTCCGAACTGGAGAATCTCGCGAAGGCGACCTCTCTGAGCAACGCGGAGAAGGAGCAGTTCCGCGTCGCGAACGAGGTGTTGCTGCGATATAAGGATGAAAAGCCCGCGGAACCCGCGGCCTACGACCGACCGGTGCAGCTCTGGCTGTACATCGTGGGGTGCGGGGTGCTCGGGGTTCCCTGGTTCGTCTGGACGCAGTGGAACCTGTCGCGGCGCCGCTATCGGCTCGACGACGACGGCACGCTGCACAGCCCAGCGGGGAGTTTCGCGCCGGAGCGCATGACCGGGCTCGATCTGTCGAGGTGGATGGCGAAGTCGATCGCGGTCGTCGAGTGCGACGGCGGTGTCCGCGTCACCCTCGACGACTTCAAGTACAAGTACACCGAGGACATCGTCGGCGCCCTCGCGGCCCGTTTCTACCCGGGCGAGTGGACGAGCGACGCCCGACCACCCGGCGATCCGAAGTCGCGCGACACGAAGAAGGCGCGCGCGGAGCAAGGCGCCGCGGGAGACGGCGGCACGGCGTCGGATGCGTCCGCGAACCATCCGGGCGGCGCAGGCTCGAAGGCCGGTCGCGACACGGACGGCGATTCCGATGGCGACGGTGGCGGCGACGGCGGCGGAGATGGTGGCGGAGATGGCGGAGGAGACTGACTCCTCCCGAGGCTGACGAAAGTCGCTCACTCGGCACCGACAAGGTGATCCTCGCCGATCGCGCGTGGCTCTCCCGGACGCCCTCGACGCGCTCCCCTGCATCGATGCGCGCCTTTGGCTACGCTTCGCGATCCGCGGATTTCCGCGTTCCGAGGCAACTCCCCATGCGCGCGACCACCGAACCCACGACGGCGATTGAGAAGCAGGACCGCTGCGGCGATCTCCCCCACCGCCCCCGAGTCCTTCTCGGCAAGATGGGGCTCGACGGCCATGACCGCGGCGTCAAGCTCATCGCGCGCGTGATGCGCGACTCCGGCATCCACGTGATCTACTCCGGGCTCTGGCAGACGCCGCGCAGCCTCGCGATCAGCGCGCGTGACGAGGACGCCGACTGCATCGCCTGCTCGATGATGTCGAACTCGCACCTCGTGCTCGTGCCGAGGCTGCTCGAGGAGTGCGCGAAGGTCGGCCGACCCGACATGGTCGTGAACGTCGGCGGGATCATCCCGCAGGACGACGTGCAGAAGCTGATCGACGCGGGCGTCGCGCGCGTCTACCACACCGGCACCGGCATGGAGCAGATCGTCGGCAGCGTGCGCGACAGCGTGAAGACCTACGCGCCGCTCCCCGCGTCGGTGACCACGAACGCGGCGGCGCTCCTCGCGCGCAACATCTCGCTCGCGCACGCCGGCAAGCCGACGAGCGCGCCGCGGCGTCGACCGCGGCAGGTCGTGGGCATCACGGGTTCGCCCGGTGCGGGAAAGTCGACGCTCGTCGCCGCGATGGCGAGCGAAGCCGTCCGGCGCGGCGAGCGGATCGCCGTCGTCGCGTTCGACCCGATGAGCCCCATCACGGGAGGCGCGCTCCTCGGCGACCGCCTGCGCGTCGACTTCAACGCGGTCGACGAGGGCATCTTCTACCGGTCGCTCGCGATCGTGGGCGAGGACTACCGCACGCTCCCCGAGATCATCGAACTGATCGGCGGCGCGGGCTACGACAAGCTGATCGTCGAGACCGTGGGCGCCGGCCAGAACGATGTGGCGATTCGCACGTTCGTCGACCGGACGGCGGTGGTGGTCGTCCCCGGCATGGGCGACGCCGTGCAGATGGACAAGGCGGGCAT
>JBIIYI010000427.1:0-3071 GCA_044346895.1 Phycisphaerales bacterium | reverse complement strand
GTTCTCGCGCGCCTCGCGGAACTCAGGATCCCCACGCGGCGAGGAGCAGCGCGAGATCCGACGCGCCGACCGCACCGTCGAGGTCGAGGTCGGCCACCGATCCCGACTGCGCCCATGACGCGAGCATGAGCGAGAGATCCGCGGCGTCGACGGAGCCGTTCGCGTCGAGATCGCCGCGCGCGACGCCCGCGACCGCCCAGAACGCGTCGGCATCGGCGCCGTCGAGGTCGCCATCGCCGTCGAAGTCGAGCATCTCTCGTCCAGGTACGAGCACGCCCGGCCCCCATGCGACGAACTGCGTCCAATCGGCGAGATCAATCGCGCCTGCGCCGTCGACGTCACCGAAGCGTGACGGCGGATACGCAGTCCACACTTGATTCGCCGCGAGATTCGAAAGCGTGCGTGTCGGCCCGCCCGCGGGCCACTGCACGACGATCGAGCCCGCGCTCGTCGCCGTGCCGAGCCCGAAATGCAGCGTCGTTTCGCTCTGACCGAGGAAGCCGTTGCCGCCGGCGAGCACCTCGCGCCACTGCGGCGCGCCGAGCTTCCCCTTCGAAAGTCGCGCGCGCACGGTGGCCGACGCGCCGATCGCGTCACGCACGCGCCCCTCGCCCGCCACGCGCAGCCGCAGCCACGAGCGTTGCTGCCCCTCCTGATTCATGAGGAGCCGCACCGGTCCGCCGTAGTTGTTGAGGAGGAGATCCTGATCGCCATCGCGATCGAGGTCGCCGACGATCGAGCAGTACGAGAGGTTCGCGGTGCCCGTGACGCCCGCCGCCGCCGCCACATCCGCCATCGGCGGCGCGCCGGGATTGCGGAAGAGCGCGTTCGGCTGGAACTCGTTGTTGACGTAGAGGTCGAGGTCGGCGTCGTTGTCGAAATCCCAGAAGATCGCGGCCCAGCTGAACTTGATGTTCGAGACGCCCCACAACGCGTCGGCCTGCGTGAAGGTGCCCTTCGTGCTGCCGATCATGAGCGGGTTGACGCCGTTCAACGGCGGCGTCGGATCGGGGACGTTCGTGAAGTAGTAGTCGCTGCGACCGTCGCCCGTGAGGTCGGCGCAGGCGATGCCCATCGAACAAAGTGCCACGTTGAGACCGCTCGACGCAGAGACGTCGGCGAACGTGCCGTTGCCGAGGTTGCGGTGCAGTTGGTTCGGCACGTTGCCGAAGCCGCGATCGTTGCTCACGCAGAGATCGGGCCACGTGTCGCGGTCGTAATCGCTCCACACCGATTGATACGAGAGGCCGAGCGACGCGACGCCGAGCGCGCCCGCGACATCGGCGAACGTGCCGTCGCCCTGATTGCGATAGAGCCGATTGGGCACCACGGCGGAGTACGTCGACACGTGGATGTCGAGCCAGCCGTCGCCGTCGAAATCAGTGGAACTCACGCCGGTCGCGGGGATCGTCACCGCGACGCCCGCGGCGACCGCGACATCGGTGAACTGAAACCGCGCGTCGTGACGCAGCAGCCGACACGGCCCGTACTTCTGCGCGATGAAGAGGTCGAGGTCGCCATCGCGGTCGTAGTCGATCGCGACGACGCCTGCACCCGACGTCGATAAGGGAATGCCGCTTGTCGCGGAACGATTCGTGAAGACGCCCGCGCCGTTGTTCTCGTAGACCCCGACGAGCCCGTCCGCGCGGCCGAGAAGGACGAGGTCGAGATCGCCGTCGCCATCGAGATCGGCGCAGGCCATGCCGTAGCCATCCTGCGGGCTCGCGAGCGGCGGCCCGAACGTCATGTTCTAGACGACGCCGCGCGCCGAGTGCTCGCTCGTGAAGGGCGCGACGGACTGCGCGAATGCGGACGAGGCGACCGCAAGCGCCATCGAGCGCGCGAGGGATGATTTCATCGGATCACGGTGCATCGACTTGCCCCAAGCCCCCTGGGGAATGTGGCACGGGTTTCACTGTCCGCAAGCATCAAGAGGCGTGGCCGCGCAGACCGGACGCCTTCGGCGCCGCCTTGGTTCCAAGGAGGCGGGCAAGTCCGGGAACCAAGCGCTCAACCCGCGTCAGCCAGCCCAGACGAACTCGATCGGCGCGTCGATGTCGGGGTGCAGGCTCTTGTGGACGGGGCACGTGTGGGCGGCGTTCTCGAAGAGCTCGCGCTGCGGATGCGCTGCCGCGAGCGGCAGCGTGATCGTCGTGCGCAGGCTCTTGATGCGGCGCGGCCCCTCGCTCGTCATGACCTTCTCGGTGCGTGCCGTCATGCCGCGCACGTCGACGCCGTGGCGGTTCGCCACGATCCCGATGATCGTCATCATGCACGCCGGAAGTGCGGCGGCGACGAGATCCGTGGGTGAAATCGCCTCGCCCTTGCCGTGGTTGTCGACGGGCGCGTCCGTCAGGATCGTCGTCTTCGACGGACCATGGACCGCCGAACAGCGGAGGTCGCCTTCATATCGCGCGGTGATCTCGACCATGCCTTGCTCCTCATGTTGCGCGCAGTGTCGCGCGCACTCTTCTGCACTCGTCCTCGCGCACGACCTGCGACTCTCGATGCCGTTCCCGACGCGGCGTCACGCACCCGGCGACGCGTCGGGATCGGAAGATACCCGCCCCGCCGCGCGTTCGATGCCTGCGATTTCCGCGCGCGCATCGCGGATCGCGTCCTCGAACTCGCGCCGGCGCACCGCCGTCATGTACATCCCGGTTCCGTAGGTGACCACCGCCGTCGCGAACGACCCTGCGAAGGCGATCGGCCCGACCATGGCCCGATCGGAGAGGAACGCAAGGGCGACCCACGCCACCGCGCCCGCGATCGGAAGCGCCACGAGGATTCGCCCGAGCCACACGCGCTCGACCGCGTTGCGCGCGAGATCCCGCTCGCTCTCGGCAAGCCGCTCGCGCGTCCTCTCGAGCATCCCCTCACGGGGCGTCGTGCGGCGCGGCTCGTTCATCAACCTTCGCCTCCGGCGAGTTCGATGCCCGGCTCGATGAAGCGGATCCGACGCTCGCGGTAGAGCGCGCCGAGCGCCTGCTTGAACGCCTTCTTGCTTGCGCCGAACCGGTCGCGGATCGCCTCCGGATCGCTCGAATCGTCGAAGTTGAGCCGGCCCCCGA
>JBIIYI010000426.1:0-3076 GCA_044346895.1 Phycisphaerales bacterium | reverse complement strand
CATCGAGGATTGGGCGTACGAAACCGACGACGGCTCGCGCGCGACGCTGCCGCAGCTTCCCCGCACGAGCGTGTGGGAGCATGTCGAGAGCGACGCGGGCAACTGCATGGGCCGCCGCTGCCCGACCTACGACAAGTGCTTCTACCAGTCGGCGCGGCGACGGATGGAGAACGCCGATCTCCTGATCTGCAACCACGCGCTCTTCTTCAGCGATCTCGCGCTGCGCTCGAAGGGCGCCGGCTTCCTTCCCGCGTACGACCACGTCATCTTCGACGAAGCGCACCACCTCGAGGATGTCGCGAGCGGCCACTTCGGCATTCGCGTGTCGGAATCGCGCGCGAAGCACGTGCTGCGCACGCTGTACAACGCAACGACCGGACGCGGCACGCTCGCCGGGATCGAGGCGTCGGTCGCGGGTGGTTCGGGGCTCCCGACCGAGGAAGTCGACGCAGTCATTCGCGCGACGCTCGACGCGCAGGCGGTCGCGGAGAGCTTCTTCGACGGCGTCTGGCGCGCGGGCGAATCGGGCGCGGGTGCGATCGGGCAGAGCGGCCGCGTCGCGGGGCCCGACGCATTCCCGAATCCGCTGTCGCCGGCGCTGGGCGACCTCGCCACGCAGTTGAAGTTGCTGCGCGAACGCGCGACCGACGAGTCGCTCCAGTTTGATCTTGGAAGCGCGGCGCAGCGCGTCTCCGATCTCGCGGCCGAGATCGACCTCTTCATCGGTCAGGGCGTCGAAGGTTGCGTGTACTGGGTCGAGCGCGGACGGCAGGGCTACGGCTCGAATCGGCCGCTCATCACGCTCTCGTGCGCGACGGTCGATGTCGGCCCTGTCTTGCGCGACCGATTGTTCGCGATGCCTGTATCGATCACGATGACGAGCGCGACGCTCGCTGCCTCCGGCAGCGATTTCTCGCACATCGTCGGGCGTCTCGGCGCCGACGGCGCACAGACGCTCGCGCTCGGAAGCCCGTTCGATTACGCAAGCCAGATGCGCGTGATGATCGATCGCACGATGCCGACGCCCGACGCGCCGGAAGCGAACCGCGAACTCGTGCCGCGCATCCTGCAGCACATCGAGGAAACGGGCGGCGGCGCGTTCGTCCTCTTCACGAGTTTCCGCGCGCTGCGTGAGGTGGCCGAGCGATGTGCCCCGGTCCTACGCGCGGCGGGATACCCGGTCTTCATCCACGGCGAGGATGGCGAGCGCTCGCAACTCCTGAAGCGATTCCGCGAGCATGATCACTCCGTCCTGTTCGGCACGGCGAGTTTCTGGGAAGGCGTCGACGTGCGCGGCCGCGCATTGCGCAACGTCATCATCACGAAGCTCCCGTTTGATGTGCCCGATCATCCGTTGATTCAAGCGCGTCACGAGAAGATCGAAGCGGCGGGGGGCAATGCGTTCCGCGACGACCAATTGCCGCGTGCGGTGCTGCGCTTCAAGCAGGGCGTCGGGCGGCTCATCCGCAGCGCCGAGGATTCAGGGCGCATCGTCGTGCTCGATCCGCGCATCGTGACCAAGTTCTACGGCAAGCGCTTCATGGGCGCGCTGCCCGAAGGCGTGGAGCCGGAGTTGGTGTAGGCGCGGGCGGGGCGGCTTCGACGCCGGCGTTTGAGCGCTCGCGACTCGCTTCGCTTTCGCCCCTCTGGCGTGGATCACGCGGAAGGCGCCGCCACAGCGCCGACCGCCGGAACCGACCGCGCGCGGGCGCGGAAGCGCCGCGGAAGGGACCGCGTCGCTTTGGTAGACTCGACGCATGGATTTCGAGGCTCGAGATCATTCGCGTGCCGCAGGCGCCGGGCGCGTCCTTCGGGTCGGATCGATGGATGAACCCGATCCGGATGCGGACTTCTGGCTCGACAAGTCCGATGCCGAGCGGCTTCGCGCGTTGGAACTCTGCAGGGAGGCGTGCTATGGACGATCGGCCGTCGTCGGACGACTTGCGCGAGTTCTTGAGATTGCTGACGGCCCATGAAGTCGCGTTCCTCCTCGTCGGGGGCTACGCGGTGGCGCTGCATGGCTATCCGCGCGCGACCGCGGATTTCGATCTCTGGATCGATCTCGCCCCGGACAACATCGAGCGCGTGCTCCGCGTCCTGCGGGAGTTCGGCTTCGCCCCGACGGATGAGGTCGCACGGGCACTCTCCACGCCTGGGAAGATCCTGCGCATGGGTTACCCGCCGTCGCGCATCGAACTGCTGACGGCTCCTGCGGGTGTCCATTTCGCGCCCTGTCGCGCCCGCGCGGTGTTCAGGGATTTCTTCGGCGTCCAGGTTCCGGTCATTGCGCTCGAGGATCTCATTGTGAACAAGCGGGCGGCCGGCCGGCCGAAGGATCTGATCGATGCCGAAGAACTCGAGCGCATCGCCCGAACGGGGCGGGGGCGGGCCGAGTAGCGGCGAGGCGGGGCAGGAGGCCCACCGACAGGTCGCCCCGCGCCCGATATCCGAAATCCACGACGGAATCGTTGGCCGCCGCGCGTGCGCGCGGTACCTTCGCCTCACTGGATTCTGTCAACGGGTTGTTCCTCGTTGATGCCCAGTTGCGATTCATCGTCTGCACCCGGATCTCCCATGGCACACCTCGAGTTCGCGCGTCGCGCGTCGAATGTTCCTTCACGCGTCCCCGCACGCTTCCCCGCGCTCTTCCCCTTGCCCAATCTCGCAACCGCCCTCGCGCCTGCGTTCGCAGCCTCGCTCGCCCTCGCGATCTCCTCGGCGGCGCTTGCGCAGGACGCGGACGGCGACGGCGTGCCCGATGCGTCGGACAACTGCCCGCTGGTCGCGAACCCGACTCAATCCGACTGCGACTCAAACGGCGTGGGCGATGCGTGCCAATCGTCGCAGGCGATCTCTACAGGCAACATGGGCGCGATCGGTTCGGGCGTCACGACTTCGGGCACGCTCGCGGGCGTCGCGCCCAGCTTCTGGCCCGTCACCCTCACGGTGCGCGCGGTCGGCGACTTCAACCTCGCGACCGAGTACGCGACGCTGCGTCTCGCAGGCACGACGATCACGACGACGCTCTTCCAATCGGGCGCGAGCGACTGCCCGGCGACGCCCGACACCGCGGTGT
>JBIIYI010000052.1:0-10830 GCA_044346895.1 Phycisphaerales bacterium | reverse complement strand
ATGAGCAGGAAACCCATGCCACCGGGCGCATCGGGCAGCCGACGCTCGACGATCGTGATTTCCTCCGACTGGGAAAGCGGACCGAGCGCGGCGGCCATCGCACAGCCCGCGACGCCTCCGCCGATGATGATGGATCGCATCTTGAACTCCTCATGAAGGCGAACTTCGGGTTTCAGGACGCGCGCAACCGCGTCCGAAGGTCGCCAGGACCAACGCAGAGGCCCGGAACGGTGGGCCTCTGCGGGATTCCGTGCGGGGGAGTGGGATCTCTCAGCGATCGGAGATTTTTGTGTTTCGGAGAGGGCGCGGGTCGCCGGTACTGTTTCCGGGAGCGACGCCTTGCAACTTCCGTGGGGCGAAGACGCCTCTCCCCTCGAGGAACTCCCGTGCGCTCCGACACCAGCGACAACCACTCCCGGTCGATCCAGCATGTCCACACGCTCCGAGCGTCCGTCGTGCGAGGAGCGGCCTCACGTCGCGTCTCTGGCGGCGTCGGCAGGGCGCTTCTCTCTGGGGTCTTCAAGGTGGGCCTCGCGGCGGCCGCACTCTTCGGCGGTTCCGGCGCGGCATCCGCGGACATCGTGCAGGCGGTCTGGGCGCCGCTCTACTGCCGATACCGCATCACCGACATGCCCGATTACGACCAGATCCGGCTCTGGGGGCTTCCCGCGAACGGTCACATGTCGTGCGTTCCGACTTCCGTGATGAACCTCTTCGGATATGCGGCGCACCACGGCTATCCGAATGTCCTTCCGGGCACGACGGACTACCGTGCGGAGGAGAACCATCAAGCCATGACGGATCACATCGGCGGCCTCGGTGCGCTGATGAACACCACCGAGAACGGAACCGGCGGGAGCGGTCTCGTGCAGGGCACCCGGATGTGGAATCTCGTAGCGGCGCAGGGGCAGTTCGTCGTGCAGCACCGCTTCGGCGCAGAGGCCGACATCGACGCCATCGGTCACGCCGCCGTCCTCGGGGGTCTCTGCAGGCTGAACTACGGTCGCTGGACCAAGCTTCCCGGTGGCTTCCTCACGCGCACGGGCGGCCACTCGGTGACGCTCGCGCGGATCGAGCGCGATCCGACATCGATCCAGGTCTGGATCCGCGATCCGGCGCAGGATGAGGGAGACGAGCTGGCGCCGGAGTACCGATTGCAGCGCCAGAGCGAGTTCAGATCGAAGCGTCTGGATGTCGCGTACGACACGTTTGGAGACCTGGGGACCCGCAACTACATCGTCTTCGGCACGAACGACGGCGTCCACCGCATCATCGACGGGTACTCGTCCATCCGCCCTGCGAGCGGCATCACGTGGAAGCAGACGGGAACCGCGGACTGGGAGATCGAGATGGTGAGCCTGCCGGGTTTCGGCGGCATCGCGCAGCAATTCGGGTTCGGCCGGGACGTCGTCGAGGTCAAGCAGGTCACCTACGACGCTGCCGGCCTCGAGGCCGTCGCGATCGTCCGGCTGCAGACGGGCGCGACGGAGCTCCGTCGCGTGAACTTCGCCACGAGTTCGTCGACCTCGATGCAGGATCCGAACATCGGCGGCGAACTCCAGCAGATCGTCGTCGGGCGGCACGGCCAGATCTACGCCCACGACGGCTCGAAGGTCTACTGCCTCTCCCGGACCGGCGTGCTCGAGAACTACACGACGGCCGTCATCCAGCCTCAGGCGCTCGGATACGACGACCTGACCGACTCCGTCGTCGTCCTCAGCCCGAGTCAGCGCAAGGTGACGAAGCTCGACCGCCTGCTCGGCGTGCGGTCGCAGGTGAGCATTCCCGGGATGATTCCCGTCGGAGACCGGTCCACGCTCTGCGTCGGCGAGGACGGCACGGTGTACTTCGGGCATCCCGACGATGAGCGCATCGCGCGGCTCAATCCGACGGGGTCGTGGGGGCTGCTCACGATGCAGGGCCTCGGCCGCGTCCAGTGGATCTCCGCGGGTGATGGCGACCGACTGTATGTCTCGAACGGCCAGCAGCTGCGGGTCCTGCGCAGGATCACTTCGAAGACCGGAAGCTCGTGGGTGTTCGACACCGCGTCGATCTTCGACGGCCGCGCCGTGCCCCTGGGCTTCGAGATGATGCGCAGTCGCACGAACTACGACCCCGAGCTCTTCGGCGGGCCGGGTTGGCAGGACATCCCCGCGGACCAGCTCGAGGACCTCGGCGACACCGTCGCGGACTGCAACGCCGATCTCAACGGCGACGACACGGTGGACAGCGCCGATCTGTCGCTCCTCCTCGCGAACTGGGGCGGCACCACCATCACCTACGACGTCGACAAGGACGGGGTGACGAACTCCGCCGACCTCTCGCTCTTGCTGTCCGCATGGGGCGGCTGCCCGTGATCGCGTGAGTCGGAGCGATCCATCGGAACGTACGCCGCGGCGGGCGGGCTCGGTCAGGGCCTGTCCGCGGCGTGCTTGTCGGGGCGGCGCTCGCCTGCGCGGATCGAGATCGGCAGGCGATTGCCCGCCGGCGGCGTCGGACAAGTGGCGAACGCCGTGAAGGCGCACGGCGGGTTCGTCGCGCGGTTGAAGTCGATCGCGGTCTTCCCGGCGACAGGTGCGGGGATGTCGAGGAATCGCCCGCCGCCGTAGCTTTCGGCGCCGTTCGTCGCGTCGCCGAAGACGACGAAGAGCCGGCCGTTCGCACCTTCGGTCGCGATGAACTCGCGCATCGCGCCGCCGAGGGTGAATCGGAGGCGCGCGGCAACCGGCGTCTCCTCGACGAAACCGGTCACGTTCGCAATGGCGACGGACTCGCCCTTGCGCGCGGGGAGCACCTCCGCAGCGACGACGAGCGAACCGTCGTAGGGGAAGAGCGCGATTCCGGTGAAGCCGGTCCGGATCGGGCTTGCGCGGTCGCGCACGCGCAGCGCGAGCGATCCGTTCCGTCGCACGAGCGTGATCGCGAGCGTTCCGTCTCGGAGCGTGGATGGCGTGCCCGCGTCGTCCGCGACGAGGGGCGTGCCGGCGTCCGCGTCGTCCTGCGGCGCCAGCGGCGTCCCATCGAGCGTGACGCCAGGCGACCGCGCGCGGAAGCGCACGGCGGAGCGCTCGACGACGAAGTCGCCGACGTGCGGCGAAGAAGCACCCGCGTAGCGGAACTCGCAAACGGGCCCGCTTCCGAGCCGAAACGTGCCGTCGCTGAGGAAGTCGAGTCCGACGAGCGTCAGCCAGCCCTCCTCGGCGGCGAGCGTGCGCAGTCGCGCGGCATGCCACGCGTCGCGTTCCGCGGAGGGCCCGTTTGGCGGTGGAGCGGCCGCACCCGGGTCGACACCCGTCCCTCCGGACGTACATCCGAAGGGCATGGACAGGAGCGCGCACGAGAGCGCGACGACACAACCGCATGGCCAGAGGAGCACTGGCCCGAGGCTGGGCCAGAGGACTGGCGCTGCGGCGGTCACGGAGGGCGCGGCTTCGAGGACGCTCGGATCGGTCATGGGTGGCAAACTACCGCAGCCCGCGGAGATCGCGACGGAATGGCGCAAAAGAGAACGCCCCCCGCGGAGGTGGGATCCGCGGGGGGCGTGTACAGGGCCTTCGCGTGGGAGGCCCCGTCGTGGTGGGCAAGGTCGGAGATGTGGTGCGTTCAGGTCAGCTACCCGGTTCACGCGTGAGGCCGCGTGTCGCGGGGAGAGGGTTCTGCGAACTCCATGCGCACCCTCTCGGTGCAAGAAGGATCCATCCACTCGCCAGCCTTCTCGAACCGGAGCCGATGGTCTCCGTGCGCGGAAATTCGCACGGAGACCGGGCTGCACCACTTCGTCCTACATCTCGGTCGGGTGTGTCGGAGTCCTCAGCAGACACCCGATCGAAGGGAGACACAACGTTCGGCTTCCATTCCTCTTTGGCCGGTGCATGCACCGGTTGCTGGCCACTTCCTGTGGCGTGTCGCCCGTCGCGTGGCAGGTCTTGCGTTCCTGCCGCCTCGAGTTCCTTGCCCGCACACGTCTGGTGACGCGGGGGGTGCGTGCGGTGCAACCCCTGCGTGGGCGAGACGCCCGTTCATCCTTCGTCCGACTCCGCGTTTCGAACCATCCGGTGAGCCGGTGGTCAGAGCGTCAGCAGCCAGTTCCTTCGTCGCTGCGCGGTGGGCGTGCGGGCGGGCGTGCGGGCGGAAGGAGCGAGCAGTTCGGTGCTCGCGGCCTCCCAGCGCGCCCCCCGCGCGGACTTCCGCGCATCCGTCAGCTGCAGCCCATGCTGTTGCCGCAGTTCAGGCAGCGGTAGCAGGTTCCGTTGCGAACCGTGATCGAGCCGCAGACATCGCATGCCGGCGCGTCGCCCATGAGCGCAGCGTTCGAGGCATCCAGCGCGTTCCCTGCGACCACCGCGGTCTTGGCGATGCGCTCGACCGAGGCGACCGCCTCGATGGTGCGCGTCTCCGTGGTGATCTTCTCGGTCACCGCGGCGCGATCCGTGACGACGCTCGTCACCGAGGTGCTGCGCGCGGAGGTCTCGCTGCGCGTTTCGGCCGCCGCGATGGCAGCCTCGCGACGCGCGGCCCAGCCGCTGACCGTCGTGCCGGATCCGGTGGCACATGAAGCATCCTCCTTCATCGAGTCGTTGCTGGAGTCCCGCACCGAGTCCCTCGTGTCCCTGATCGAGGGAGAGACGACGGCGGGTGAGGCGGGGTACGAGTCCTTGCGGGGTCCGTCCTGCGAGGACGATTCGCCGCTCGAGCGGCGCGGCGAGTTGAGTTCGCGGTAGCCCGGAATGAACTGCATGCCGAGCCAGCGGAAGATGTAGTCGACGAGGCTCTTCGCGAACGGAATGTCGGCGTTCGTCGTCATGCCCATCGGTTCGAACCGCTGGTGCGCGAACTTGGTGACGAGGCTCTCGACCGGCACTCCGTACTGGAGCGCGACCGAGATCGCGGTGCCGAGCGAATCCATCAGGCCGCCGATGGTCGAGCCTTCCTTGGCCATGGTGATGAAGAGTTCGCCCGGACGGCCGTCCTCGTAGAGGCCGACGATGAGGTAGCCCTCGTGACCGGCGACGTTGAACTTGTGCGTGACCGAGTCGCGGGTGTCGGCGAGGCGGCGGCGCATCGGGCGCTCGATGATCCGCTCGACGACGCGCTCGACGACGATCTCGCGCACGTCCGCCACCACCGGCTCGCCCGCGAGGGCGATGTCGGTGAGGGTCGTCGTGGCGGCCTCGGCGACAAGTTCGGCCTGCTCGGCGGCGGTGGTCACCGGAGCCTCGGCAGCCGTCTTCCCGGCCTCCGCCTTCGCGGACGCGGCGGAATCGTCCTTCTCGTCGTCCTCCTCGCTCTTGTCGCTCTTCGTCGAGAGCGGCTGCGAGAGCTTGCAGCCGTCGCGGTAGAGCGCGTTCGCCTTGAGGCCGAGCTCCCAGCTGAGCCGGTAGCAGGCGCCGATGTCCTCGACGCTCGCGTCCGACGGCAGGTTGATCGTCTTCGAGATCGCGCCCGTGATGAACGGCTGCGACGCCGCCATCATCCGGATGTGGCCCTCGGGCTTGATGAAGCGCGTGCTGAGCGGGCCGCAGCGGTTCGCGCAGTCGAAGACGGGCAGGTGCTCGTCCTTGAGGTGTGGGGCGCCCTCGATCGTCTGCGTGCCGCAGATCGTGCGGTTGAGCACGTCGATCTGCCTGCGGGTGAGGCCGAGTGCGCGCAGGCCGTTGAACGACATGTCGTTCCGAGCCGCCGCGGAGTCGACGCCGCATGCGGCGAGCACGTTCTCCGGCATCGACCAGGCCGAGAACGCGAACGCGAGCTCGAACACGGTCGGGAGGTTGTTCTCGACGGCGACGAGCTGCTCGTGGGTGAAGCCCTTGCCGAGCAGGAACTCGCGGAACGTCTGCGCCTTGCCGAAGCCCGCGGTTCCGTCGACCGCCGGTACAGCGACGTCAAGGCTCAGCGTGCCCATGACGTAGGTGACCATGTCGTCCGCCTGCTCGGCGGTGTAGCCGAGCGCGCGGATCGCCGGACGCAGCGACTGGTTGGCGATCTTGAAGTAGCCGCCGCCTGCGAGCTTCTTGAACTTGACGAGCGCGAAGTCGGGCTCGACGCCCGTCGTGTCGCAGTCCATGAGGAGGCCGATCGTTCCAGTCGGAGCGATGACGGTCGTCTGCGCGTTGCGGTAGCCGAACTTCTCGCCGTAGCCGAGCGCGTCGTCCCAGCAGGCGACCGAGCGGTCGAGCAGGTCGGTCGCGTTCGAGAGGTTGATGCGGCCTCCGGCGACGAGCGAGTGGTCGACCGGCACCGGACGGATGCGGAGGTTCTCGTACTCGTCGCTCGTGCGGGCGACGCCCATCGCGGCGCGGCGGTGGTTGCGGACCACGCGCAGCATGTTGTCGCGATTCTCGGCGTAGCCGGCGAAGGGGCCGTGCTCGGCGGCGAGCAGCGCGCTCTGCGCGTACGAGCGGCCGGTGAGGATCGAGGTGAGCATGCCGCACACCGCGCGGCCTTCCTCGCTGTCGTACGGGATGCCCGCCTGCATCAGCATGGCGCCGAGGTTCGCGTAGCCGAGGCCGAGCGTGCGGTAGCGCCACGAGAGGTCGGCGATCTCCTTCGACGGGAACGCCGCCATGAGCACCGAGACCTCGAGGACGATCGTCCAGAGGCTGATCGCGTGCTCGTAGCCCTCGATGTCGAAGCGACGCGACTGCGCGTCGTAGAACTTCATGAGGTTGATCGACGCGAGGTTGCAGGCCGTGTTGTCGAGGAACATGTACTCGGAGCACGGGTTGCTGGCGTTGATCCGGCCACCGGCAGGGCACGTGTGCCACGCGTTGATGGTCGAGTCGTACTGGACGCCGGGATCCGCGCAGCGCCACGCCGCGAAGTTGATCTCGGTCCAGAGTTCCTTCGCCTTGATCGACTTCGCGACCTTGCCGTCGGTGCGGCGGGTGAGCGACCAGTCGCCGTCGGCGTCGAGCGCGTCGAAGAACGCGTCCGGGATGCGGACGGAGTTGTTCGAGTTCTGCCCGCTGACGGTGTAGTAGGCCTCGCCGTTGAAGTCGTAGTCGAGCTTCAGGTTGTACTTCTTCGCGAGTTCCTTCTGATCCTCGCTGAGGACCTTGAGGCCCTCGACGAGCGCGGCCACCTTGATCTCCTCGCGCGCCTTCCAGCGGACGAACTGCTCGATGTCGGGGTGGTCGAGGTCGAGGCAGACCATCTTGGCGGCGCGGCGGGTGGTTCCGCCCGACTTGATCGCGCCCGCGGCGCGGTCGCCGATCTTGAGGAAGCTCATGAGGCCAGAGCTCTTGCCGCCACCCGACAGCGGCTCGTTCTCGCCGCGGCACTGGGAGAAGTTGGTGCCGGTGCCGGAGCCGTACTTGAAGAGACGCGCCTCGCGCGTCCAGAGGTCCATGATGCCGCCCTCGCCGACGAGATCGTCCTTTACCGCCTGAATGAAGCACGCGTGCGGCTGCGGGTGCGTGTACGCGTCGGCGGCCAGCTTGGTCGCGCCGGTGCGGTGATCCGCGAGCCAGTGACCCTGCGCGGGGCCCTGGATGCCGTAGGCCCAGTTGAGGCCGGTGTTGAACCACTGCGGGCTGTTCGGCGCCGCCATCTGCGTGAGCAGCATGTAGGCGAGTTCGTCGTAGAACGCCTCGGCGTCGCGCTTCGTCGAGAAGTAGCCGTACTTCTCGCCCCAGTGCGTCCAGCAGCCGGCGAGGCGATGGACGACCTGACGCACCGACCGCTCGGGTCCGAGCACGGGCTTGCCCGCGTCATCGACCACCGCGGCGCCGTCGGCGGCGACCTGCGGCACGCCTGCCTTGCGGAAGTACTTGCTGACGACGATGTCGGTCGCCAGCTGGCTCCAGGACGCCGGGATCTCGGCATCCTTCATCTCGAAGACGGTCGAGCCGTCGGAGTTTCCGATGCGGCTCGAGCGCTTGGTCCACTCGACGGTGTCGTAGACGTTCTGGCCGGCCTTGGTGAAGCGTCGCGAGATCTTCATTGTCTGGTACTTCCTGCGCGATCAAACGGGCTGAGAGGGTGTCGGAGTCGGAGTGATCCGCCGGGTCAGGGCGGAAGGATTCGGTTCAGGTCGGGTGGGCTGCGGCACCTGGGCGCGCGAGACCATGTTGAGGATTGCCTGAGGATTGCCTGAGTGGTGGAAGTGAACGGAAGTGGGCGGAATCGTCAGCGCGCGAGCGTCAGTTCCGGCTGCGAGGCGCGCGGCGTGGTCGGAATCGGGAGGGTCGGATCGGCGGGAGCGGGGATGCCGTCGACCATTGGAAGCGTGAGCCCCGCCTGATCCTGATACTTCCCCTTCTTGTCGGCGTAGCTGGTGGCGCACACGCGGTCCGCCTTCAGGAAGACCATCTGCGCGATGCCCTCGTTGGCGTAGATCTTCGCGGGCAGGGGCGTGGTGTTCGAGATCTCGATCGTGACCTTGCCGCGCCACTCGGGCTCGAGCGGCGTGACGTTCACGATGATGCCGCAGCGGGCGTAGGTCGACTTGCCGACGCAGATCGCGAGGACGTCGCGCGGGACGTGGATGGTCTCGACCGTTTCGGCGAGTGCGAAGGAGTTCGGTGGGATGATGATGTGATCGCGGCCGGTCTCGGCCGTGTCGATCGTGACGAACAGGTCGTTCGTGAAGTTCTTCGGATCGACGATCGCGGTGCCGCCCGAGCAGGCGTTCGTGAAGATCTTGAAACGGGTGCCGACGCGTACGTCGTACCCATAGCTCGAGACGCCGAAGCTCACGGAGCCCGGGCGCTTCTCGTTGGACGCGAACGGCTCGATGTGAACCAGCTCGCGGATCTGGGTATCGCTCAACACAGGCATGGAACGCACCGGACGCAGGCCCCACCGGCCTGCACGGTCCCCGATCCGCGCGCCACCATGCGCAGGATCAAGGTGTTCGAACAAGGTTGTTCGTGCGACCGTCGTCCTGACGGGGGCACACGGTTTCGTCGATGGACGAAATCTCCTGACGGCACTCTCCTGACGGCACTCTCCTGACGGCAGTCTCTTGACGGCTGCTCTTGGCTCTGCCTCACTCTGCCTCGCCGTTCATGCACCCAGCCGATGGGCGGGAGTGACACACCGACGCGGAGGCCCTACGGGAAGCGGTACTCGGATTTCCGGAATACCGCGTGGGTGCCGGGCGATGCATGTCGCGCCCGACCGACCAGGCCACCGATCAACGCTGACTCTTCGATTGAGGGGAACGCCCGAGAACATCGAGACTCCGGCGCGACCGGATACTACCCCAACATGTTGGGGTCGCAAGTGAGAAGCACCACAACCGATGGTTCTTTTCTCACTTTTTTGGGAATAGGTAAGGAACCGAAAGAAAACTCGTAAAGCAGGCGCAGGAAACCGACAGCGCGAACCCCGAATCCGTTCACGCGAAGCTCGTCAGGCTACCTTCGCCGGGTAACCGACAGAACCCAGCGCTTGCGAGGTGGACAAGTTGTGCGACCGGCTCGAGGAAGCGTCGTCATCCGCCCTGAAGTGCCTGCGGTTGAAGTTCCCTTCGGTACGATACCGAACAAAGTACGAACGACAAGCGGCAGGTTGCCGCGGTTGCGGTTTTCTCCGCGAGCGATCCCGACGCGCATCCGATCCGCCGCGACCGGAAGCCAACCGTCGAGGAGTTCGGAGTGTCAAGGCTTCGACGTGCGTTTCGGGCACGATCGCCGGACTCGAGCCCGGGAGTTCGTAGCATCGCGACGCTCGGAAGGTCCGGCGTCGATCGCGGCGGCGGACGCTCCGGCCGACGACGCGCCTCGTGGTTCGCCCCGTGGTTCGGCTCGTGGTTCGCCTCGTGGTTCGCCTCGTGGTTCGCCTCGTGCGTCGCAGTGCGCATCGCAGGGGGCTGCGTGCCTCCCGAGCGTCTGTCGTAGGGTGCGCCGTCGATGATCCGAGCGGCTCAAGTCGGGATCTTTCAGCGGCGCCGGGCCGGGATGTTCGCCAGTTCGCCTCCATCGAAGTCCATCAACCATGCCGCACGACTCCGAACTTGACCAACTCGATCCTGACGACGTCGTCGTCGACGGGCTCTTCCGCGACCTCACCGAGGCGCAGCGGAAGGCCGCGGCGCATGCGGCCGGCCCGGCTCTCGTGCTCGCAGGCCCCGGATCCGGCAAGACGCGCGTGATCACGCGCCGCATCGCCGCGCTGATCGCGCGCGGCGTGCCGCCCTGGAAGATCCTCGCGCTGACGTTCACGAACAAGGCCGCGGGCGAGATGCGCGAGCGCGTCGCGCAGCTCGTCGCGCGGGAGGACGGCTCGCGCACGGGGCTCGTCGTGTCCACGTTCCACTCGCACTGCGCCGCGATCCTGCGCCGCTTCGGCGACCGCGTCGGCCTGCAGGCGGGCTTCTCGATCTACGACTCGGGCGACCAGAAGGACGCGATCAAGGCGGCGATCGAGGAGGCCGGGCTCTCGAGCACGCAGTGGACGCCGGCGAGCGTCCTCTCCGAGATCAGCGATGCGAAGAACCGGCTTCTCGACGCGAAGTCGTACCTCGCCGAGGCGAACGACTTCTGGTCGCGCTCGGTCGCCAAGGCCTACGCCGCGTACGAGGCGGTGCTCGCCCGTTCGAACGCCGTCGACTTCGACGACCTTCTGCTCAAGGTGGCGCTCCTCCTCCGCCAGGACGACGAGGTGCGCGGCCTCCTGCAGCGGCGCCACGGTTGGATCCTCGTCGACGAGTATCAGGACACGAACCACGCGCAGTTCGTGATCGCGCACGCGCTCGCCGAGCGCTCGCGCAATCTGTTCGTCGTCGGCGATCCGGACCAGTCGATCTACGGCTGGCGCGGCGCCGACATCTCGAACATCCTCGAGTTCGAGGAGCACTTCCCGGGCGCGGCCGTCATTCCGCTCGGC
>JBIIYI010000425.1:0-3089 GCA_044346895.1 Phycisphaerales bacterium | reverse complement strand
TCCATCGTGGTCTCCCAGAGCTGCTCGGCCTCCATCTCGCCGAGACCCTTGAAGCGCTTGACCTCGATCCCGCGACGGCCCACCTCGAGCAGCGCGCGCACGATCCCCGGCACGTTCGCGGCCTCGACGACGCCCGCATCGCGCGCGGCGGCCTTGTCGCCGTCGCTGCGGCCGTCGTCCTCGCCACCGTCCGCGGCGGCGTTGGAAGACGAAGATGAGGACGAAGACGAAGTCGAAGCCGAAGTCGAAGCCGAAGCCGACGCCTTCGCGCCCTTCGTGTTCTCGACGATCCACGCGTAGCGCGTCGGCTCCTTGTCGCCGGTGACGGTCTCGACCTGCACGCGGTCCCAGTCGGCGATGTCGATGTGCCACTGCGCGAGCTGGCCGACGATGCGCTCGATCTCGCGGTTCTCGTGCAGTTCGCGCAGGCTCGCGATGCGGCGGCGGTCGACCTTCATCTCGGCCGTGACGAGGTCGTCGAGCACGAGATCCTGCGTCGCGAGCGCGGCCCGCGCCTCGGCCTCGCCGAAGAAGAGGAGGTCTCCCTCGGGCCACGCGAGATGCCACGAGGGCAGCCGGCCCTTCCCGGTCGGATCCTGCGCGCGCATCGCGATGAGCTTCGCGAAGGCGATGCCGCGTCGCTGCGAGACGGTCACGAGTTCGTCGAGCCGGTCGAGCGCGCGCACCATGCGGCGGATCTCGTCGCCGGCGATGCTGTGCCGCACCGCGCCCTTCTCGTCGCGCACGGCGAACGACGCGTGTCCGAGCGCGAGATCCACGAGGGTCTCGTTCATGCGCTTGTCGTTGAGGACGTAGGTCACCTGCTTGCCGCGGCTGATCTGGTAGAGCGGCGGCTGCGCGATGAAGACCTTTCCCTGGCGCACGAGTTCCGGCATCTGGCGGAAGAGGAACGTGAGCAGGAGCGTGCGGATGTGCGAGCCGTCGACGTCGGCGTCGGTCATGATGATGATCCGGCCGTAGCGCAGCTTCGCGATGTCGAAATCCTCGCCGATCCCGCACTGGAGCGCCTGGATCAGGATGCGGATCTCCTCGAAGCCGAGCACCTTGTCGAGCCGCGCCTTCTCGACGTTCAGCAGCTTTCCGCGCAGCGGCAGGATTGCCTGATGGACGTGGTCGCGTCCGCCCTTCGCCGAGCCGCCTGCGGAATCGCCCTCGACGATGAAGAGCTCGGTCCTCTCGACGTCGTCGGAAGAGCAGTCGCTCAGCTTGTGCGGCATGCCGCCGGAATCGAGCGCGCCCTTCCGCTTGATGAGCTCGCGCGCCTTGCGCGCCGCCTCGCGCGCCTGCGCCGCGAGCACCGCGCGCATGCAGATGTCGCGCGCGTCCTTCGGATGCTCCTCGAGCCACGCGCCGAGCCGCTCGGAGATCGCGTTCGAGACGAAGCCCTCGATCTCGGGGTTGAGGAGCTTCTCCTTCGTCTGGTTGTTGAACTGCGGGTTCGGGAGCTTCACGCTCACGACCGTCACGAGGCCCTCGCGCAGGTCGTCGCCCGACGGGACGAGGTCCTTGAGCAGGTTGTTCTTGCGCGCGTAGCCGTTCACGACGCGCGTGAGCGCGGTCTTGAAGCCCTGCACGTGCGTGCCGCCGTCGCGGTTGGGGATGTTGTTGCCGAACGCGAGGGTGAGCTCGGAGTTCGAGTCGACGTACTGCATCGCGAAGTCGAGCCGCAGCGACTGCGCCGCGTCCTCCGCCGAGAACGAGATGACCGGGCTCTGCACGGTCTTCTCCTCGTTGCGCCACGCGACGTAGCCGCCGATCCCGTCGGGGCTGAAGAAGGCGGCCTCGCGCCGCTCGCCGCTCGCGTCGACGCGCTCGTCGACGAGGCGGATGCGCACGCCCGGATTCAGGTACGCGAGCTCGCGCAGGCGGCTCTCGAGCGTCTCGTAGCGGAACTCGGTGTCCGGGAAGATCTGCGCGTCGGGCAGGAACGAGATGCGCGTGCCGGTGCGCTTCTCGGTGGCGGCCGACTTCGCGAGGGTCTCCACGAGTTCGAGCGGCTTGGTCACCTCGCCGCGCGAGAAGCCGATGTGGTAGGTCCGCTCGTTCTTGAAGACCTCGACCTCGGTCCATTCGCTGAGCGCGTTGACGCACTTGACGCCGACGCCGTGGAGGCCGCCGGACACCTTGTACGCGTTGTCGCCGAACTTGCCGCCCGCATGCACCTCGGTGAGGATGACCTCGACCGCGGGACGGCCGTTGATCGTCGGGTTCTCGTGCTTCATCGGGTCGACCGGCATGCCGCGGCCGTCGTCGATCACCGTGCAGGAACCGTCCACCCCGACGCGGACCGTGACGGTCGTCGCGTAGCCGGCCATCACCTCGTCGATCGCGTTGTCGACGCACTCGTAGACGAGGTGGTGGAGCGCGTTCAGCCCCGTGCCGCCGACGTACATGCCGGGTCGCTTGCGGATCGCCTCGAGGCCTTCGAGCACCTGGATCGACTCGGAGGTGTAGTTCTCCGCATCGGCCGGAAGCGCGGACGTCGCGGGGGGTGGAGGCTGGGTCGTTTCGCTCATGCGGGGGGTCCGAAGTGGCCGCGGGAGACGCGGTCCGGGCGGGCTTCGAATCCTACCAAAAACCGCCGATTTCCGCCCCGAGACACCTGTTCCGCGCGGGTGGTCGGGGGAAGCGAAATCAGCGGGAAATCACGGTTTTTTCGACGGGTCCCGCCGGCGTCGGGCGGGCGGCGATCGGGCACCGCCCGGACCCGTGCGCATCCGGGTTGCGGGGCGTGGTGACGACCTTCGCGGGGCGGTGGATGCCGCGAAGCGCACGCGCCTCGCGGAGGCCCCGTCGGCGCCCCGTCGGCGCCCCGCCACCACCTCGCCAGAGCCCAGCCAGCGCACCAACGGCGGCCGACTTCGCACGTCGGGCGACGTCTCCGCAGGACCTCCGCGGTCCGGCCGCGATCACGCGCGGCGCCGAACCCGGGCTTCGATGCCGCGTAACCGCGCGGGCGCTCGATTCGCGCGCGCAGGTCCGACGTGTCGATCTACACTGCGCGCCCGGACGCGCGCGGAACGGATTCCGCCCCACGCGCCCGGATGCGCATGCGATCGACCGCAGGT
>JBIIYI010000424.1:0-3090 GCA_044346895.1 Phycisphaerales bacterium | reverse complement strand
GGAGCCGCGCGCGAGCGCTCAAGCACGACGCATCTCAGCCCGCCGCGCCAACATGAAAGCCACGACTCGCGGCGAGGCTGGCCAGAGCGAGTGCGCGGCAGGAGCCGCGCGCGAGCGCTCAAGCACGACGCATCTCAGCCCGCCGCGCCAACATGAAAGCCACGACTCGCGGCGAGGCTGGCCAGAGCGAGTGCGCGGCAGGAGCCGCGCGCGAGCGCTCAAACGCGAGCGCTCAAACACGAGCCGCTCAATCACTGCGTTCCGAAGATGCGGTCGCCCGCGTCGCCGAGTCCGGGCACGATGTAGAAGCGCTCGTTGAGCCGCTCGTCGACCGACGCCACGTGGATCGTGACGTCGGGATGCGCCTTCTGCATCGCCGCGATGCCTTCCGGCGCCGCCACGAGGCAGACGAGCTGGATATCGCGCACGCCCTTCTCGCGCAGGAGTTCGACCGCGTGCACCGCGCTGCCGCCGGTCGCGAGCATCGGATCGACCACGATCGCGGGGCCGTGCGCGATGTCCGCCGGCATCTTCGCGTAGTAGGTCACGGGCCTCGCGGTCCTCTCGTCGCGGTAGATGCCGATGTGCGCGACGCGCGCCTCGGGGAAGAGCGCGAGCAGTCCGTCCATCATCGCAAGGCCCGCGCGCAGGATGGGCACGATCGTCGTCGGCTCGGCGAGTTCCGTGCCGATCGTCCGCGCGACCGGCGTCTCGACCGGCTTCTCGCGCACGGCGAGGCGGCGGCTCACCTCGTAGGCCATCAGGCCCGCGATCTGGTTGAGGAGCACGCGGAACTGCTCGTGCCCCGTCGCCTTGTCGCGCAGGATCGTCAGTTTGTGCTGGATGAGCGGATGGTCGTAGACGGCGACGTTCGGATACTTCGCGCTCAGCGTGGGCATGAGGGAAGCGTACCGCGCGCCGATCTCGCGCGGGATGGGCGTCCGCGCCTCACATGCGCTCCGGCGCGACGATCCCGTAGAGCGAGAGTCCGTCCGCGAGGACCGCGCGCGTGATGGCGCAGAGCCTGAGTCGCGCGAGGCGCGTGGGGGCGTCCTCGGCCTTGAGCACCGGGCACGACTGGTAGAACGCGTTGAAGAGTTCGGCGAGCGTGCGCAGGTAGAGGCCGACGCGGTTCGTCTCGAGCGATCGTCCCACGTCGAGCGCCATCTGCGCGTAGCGGAGGAGGTGCAGCGCGAGGGCCTTCTCGGCGGGCTCCGCGAGCGCGAACGGCGCGGCGTCGATCGCGGCGGGCGGCTCGCCCGACTTCGCGAGGATCGACGCGATGCGCGCATGCGCGTACTGGAGGTACGGCCCCGTGTCGCCCTCGAAGGCGATCATGCGGTCGAGGTCGAACACGTAGTCCTTCGTGAGGTCGCCCGAGAGATCCGCGTACTTCACCGCGGCGATGCCGACGGCCGCGCCGATCCGCGCGAGTTCGTCCGCTGGAAGTCCGTGCGTCGGGCTTGCGGGGTCGGACGCGCGTCGCACGACTTCCGCCGTGCCGCGCTCGCACGCCTCGTCGAGGAGGTCCTTCAGCGTGAAGTTCTCTCCGGAGCGCGTCTTGAGCGGCTTCTTGTCGGGGCCGAGCACCGCGCCGAACCCGAGATGGACGAGCGTCGACTCGGCGCCGTCCGCGGTCCGGTTCCATCCGATGAGGCGCGCGGCGTCGAAGACGTCCCGGAAGTGGTCGCGCTGCCGTGCGTCGACGACGTAGACGACGAGGCTTCCGTCGAGTTCGTAGGTGCGGAAGCGGACGGCCGCGAGGTCGGTCGTCGCGTAGAGGAACCCGCCGTCCGACTTCTGGATGAGGAGCGGCCGCTCGCGGTCGGCGAACGGCACCACCATCGCGCCGCGATCGCTCTTCGCAAGGCCAGACCGCGCGAACGCCTCGACGACGCCGCCGAGACGGTCGCGGAAGAAGCTCTCGCCGCGGTTGTTCTCGGGGCCGACCTTCACGTTCAGCGTGCGCGCGGCCTCGTAGACCTGCTCCATCGTCACCTCGATGAGGCGCTCCCAGAGCCGCACGATCTCGGCGTCGCCCGACTGGAGCCGCACGAGCGTCTTCTTCGCATCCTCCATCGCCGCGCGCGCCGGCTCGTACTGGATCTCGAGCTCTGCGATCCGGTGCGGACCGCAGCGGAACTCGTGCGCAGCATCGAGATCGGCGGTCGAGGTCTCCCTCTGCGCGCCGCGGTAGGCGTGGTTCAGGTCGTCGAGCGTGAGGCGCGCGAAATCGGCCTTCTCGCGGACGAGCCTCGCGAGCGTCATCGCGATCGGCAGGCCCCAGTCGCCGAGATGGTTCTCGCGCCAGACCTTCCGGCCGAGCCGCTCGAAGACGCGCGCGAGCGAGTCGCCGATGATCGTCGCGCGGAGGTGGCCGACGTGCATCTGCTTCGCCACGTTCACGCCGCAGAGGTCGACGACGACCGCATGCGTGTCGGTCGGCGCGGGCACGCCGAAGGTCGCGCTCGCGGCGAGCATCGCGAGGCGCGACTCCGTGAAGCCGCGCGCGAGCGTCACGTTGATGAAGCCCGGCCCCGCGACCTCGCACTTCTCGGCGATGCCCGCGAGGTCGGCCGCCTTCAGGATCTCCTCGGCGAGCGCGCGCGGATTCGCGCCGCGCTCCTTCGCGAGCGCCATCGCGGCGTTCACCTGGAAGTCGCCGAACTTCGCGTTGCCGCTCGGCCGGATCTGCGGATCGCCCTCCGCGCCCGTCGCCGCGCGGATCGCGGCGCGGAAGCGCGCGTCGAGCTCGGTCGCGGGGTCGCAGGCGGGGCGGGGGGCGTGGGCGTTGGAGGTCGCGTTCGAACTCATGGCTGAATGCTGGCGGTCTCGCGGCGGCGTTTGGCAGCGGGAAGAGGCGATGGTATCGGAGCCGCTCCACTCGCGGGCGTCCGGGATCCGGTGCGACTACCATCGCCGCCCCAAGGAGCCCCCATGGCTGCGAAGAAGCGCGCGAGAAGCAGAGGAAACGCGACGACGAAGAAACCCGCTCGGAAGGCCGCGACGAAGTCGGCGTCGAAGTCGGCGTCAAAGTCGGCATCGAAGTCGGCATCGAAGTCGGCATCGAAGTCGGCATCGAACTCCGCG
>JBIIYI010000423.1:0-3100 GCA_044346895.1 Phycisphaerales bacterium | reverse complement strand
ACCCGGGAGGCCATGCCCGGATTCGGCCATCCAGACGATGGGCCACCACGCAGCCGCTGGCGATTTCGGCGTCGCGGACGAAGAGGGTGTCTGGAGGGACCTGGTTGGACGCGGAGTCGGGAGTGAGGACGAGCCGCTTGTCCCGCAGGATGGCACCGTAGAGGTACTCGGAGCTTCCGCGGACCAATCGATCGACCGACATCCCCTCGAAGGACGGGCGCGCACCCCACCAGGGATATCCGCCGAACGCGACCGTTCCGTGACTCGTGACGAGGGCGACCGCGACGCTCGAGGGGATCTGCCTGATCCCACGGATCGGCTGGAACGCGATCGGAGGCGTGCATGTCCGCCCACCATCGAACCCCCAGGCGATGCGCTCGCCCGTGGTCGTGACGACCGCCGTGACCGACTGCCCGGCATCGATGCGTGTGATCGGAGGGAGAGTCGCCGGACGCCTTCGGGTCTGCCCGCTGCCGACGCCGCCGCATTCGCCCTGATAGTCGGATCCCCAGCAGGTGACGGTTCCGTCCTCTCCGAGCGCGACCGCGTGGCCGGCGCCGAGCGCGAGTTGCTTGACGGGACCGAGCGCAGGCATCGTGCCGAGGCTGTTGCCCCACAGGAGGATCGTGCCATCGGTGAGCACCGCGCCCGAGGAGGACCAGCCGACGGAGATCCCACGCGGCGCCGAGAGCCCCGCGGGTGGATTGCACTGGCCGGACCAGTTCTGTCCCCATCCCGCGACGGAGCCATCGCTGCGAACGGCGAGCGAGTGTTCGTACTTGCTCGCGATCGTCGTGAACACGCCGTCGGTCGGAGCGTCGCACTGGCCGTAGTTGTTTCGGCCGAAGCATCGGATCGCTCCATCCGTCCGGAGCGCCACCGTGAAGTTGTAGCCCGCCGCGAGCTGCTGAACCGGCCCGAGATCAGCGGGCGGCGAGGTGGCTCCTTCGGTGTTCCATTCGAAGCCACGCAGCTCCACGGTTCCGTCGCTGCGGATGGCGCCCCAGTGCACCATGCCGAGGGCAACGTCCTTGCTGAGATCGAACGGACCGGCCGTTCCGTCGTAGCCGCTCGCCGACGTCCCGTTCCACCAGCGCGCCATGCCGTCGGCCTGCAGCACGATCGACTGGTAGTTCGTCACAGGCGCCTGCTTGACGACGCCGAGCGGTTCGGCAGGTAGCCAAGAGCCGCCGATCCAGACGGAGGCGCCGACCTCGATCGGTGGAGCAGCCGTCGCGTCCATCGCCAGCGTGAGGGTGCACGCGACCATGGATGCGAGGATCCCCCGCACGTGAACTTCCGGTGCACCGGTGACGCTGCGATCGGTGTGAGCCTTGGCTGGGATTCGCAACATGGGACCTTCCTTCGGAATCTCTCGATGCGGGACGGACGCAGTCGGAGAGTGGCATTGTGCGCGCCCGTCGTCCGATCGCGAATCCGCTCCCTAGGCTTTTGACGATTGCTCGACCCGACGGCCTCGGATCATCCACTATCGGACTCGAGATCGACCCCTCGGACCCTCGCCGTATCGCATCGGATTCACCCGCAGGACGTTCCGGCGGGCCCCCAGGATTCGAGCAGGAGGCTGAGATCCGAAGCGCCCACCGCGCCGTCGCCGTCGAGATCGGCGGGGAGTCCGGCGCCGAGCGAACCCCACGCGAGGAGGAGGAGCGAGAGATCGCTCGCACCGACCTCGCCGTCGTCGTCGAGGTCGGCGGGGCACGATGCCGCGAGCGTTGCGACGGAGAAGGCCCCGGCGTTCGCAAGCGGGAAATCGTGCTCCGGCGCGCCCGCGACGAGAAGCGGCCCACGCAGCGCGACCGAGGCGCCGAGCCGGTCGTTGGCGTTGCTCGTCGGCGAGGTGAACTTCGCGGTCTCGGTCCACGCGCCGCCCGCGAGTTCGAAGAGATACACCGCGCCTTGGTTCGAGGCTGCGCCGGCCGCGCCGATCACGACCCTGCCGCCGTCGATCGCGACGCTCGTCCCGAACGCATCGAGCGGCTGGCGGTCGGCCGCGACGAGCTTCGCCTCCTGCGTCCACGATCCCGCGACGCGGCGGAAGACGTACGCCGCGCCCTGATCACCGCCCGGCGGAAGGTTGTCGTCGCCGACCGCGCCCACGACGATCGTCTCGCCCTCGACATCGACCGACGAGCCGAAGCGGTCGCGGTACGCGGCATCGGCGGCCATCAGCTTCGCGCGGAACTCGAAGCCGCGCTTCCCGCGCTCGAAGACGTAGACCGAGCCGGTCGACTCGGCGACCGCATCGGTCGCCGGCGTCGCGACCGCGAGCACGTCGCCATCGATCGCCACGCGGAAGCCGAACGCATCGCCTGGTGCAGCGTCCGGCGCGTGCAGTTCCTCGACGAGCGTCCATGCGCCGCCGATCTCGCGGAAGACGCCGACCGAGCCCGCATCCGTGGCGACATCGTCGTCGAGGCGCGCCGGAAGCACGGCCGTGCGCGTCTCCGCGTCGATCGCCGAGGCGAGGCCGGCCTCCATGAACTCGTTCGGATTCGCAGGCAGGAGCTTCGCGCGCTGCGTCCAGCCGGCCGCGGTGCGCTCGAAGACGTACGCGGCACCCGTCCACGGCGCGGGCGTCAGGAGCCCGACGTTCGCGGCGCTCGCGATCAGGAGATCGCCATCGATCGCGATCCACTCGCCGAGGACGTCGGCGGTCGCGGCGTCGCTCGCCATGAGGAGCGCGGTGCGCGTCCAGCCGTCGCCCGAGGCACCGCGGGACCGTTCGAAGATCGCGATCGCGCCCGCGCCGCCGACCGTCGGGAGGTCGTGCTCGGGCACGCCCGCCGCGATGCGCACGCCGTCCGTCGCGACCGAGCGCCCGAGGAAGTCGTCGCTTCGCGCCGCCACGCCCTGCGTCACGCGCACGAGGTCCTGCGCGCCGGCGATCTCCGCGGGAAGCGCGACGGCGAGCGCCGCGAGCATCGCCGCGTGCGCGATGCCCGCGGCGATCGCGGTTCGTCGAAGGGGGAGCGGCGCGCGGGCGCGGAGGTCGGACATTTCCGGAAAGTAGGGCGCATTTCCGGAAAGTCAACGGGCGCGTCGAAGTTCCTCCGCGCCTTCCGATAGGCTCCGCGGC
>JBIIYI010000422.1:0-3108 GCA_044346895.1 Phycisphaerales bacterium | reverse complement strand
GCCGCGACCCCACCAAGATCGTGACCATCGCCACGTCGCACGTCGAGTACGAGACGGCCAACCGTCACTACGCGCACGTCGACTGCCCCGGCCACGCCGACTACGTCAAGAACATGATCACCGGCGCTGCCCAGATGGACGGCGCGATCCTCGTCGTCTCCGGCGTCGACGGCGTCATGCCGCAGACCCGCGAGCACATCCTCCTCGGCCGTCAGGTCGGCGTTCCGAAGATCGTCGTCTTCCTCAACAAGTGCGACATCGCCGACGCCGAGCTCCTCGACCTCGTCGAGATGGAGATCCGCGACCTCCTCTCGAAGTACGGCTACCCGGGCGACGACACTCCGGTCATCCGCGGCGCGGCCTTCCCCGCGCTCCAGAATCCGGGCGACTCGACCGCCAACAAGTGCATCGCCGACCTCATGGACGCGATCGACACCTTCATCCCCGAGCCGCAGCGTGAGACGGACAAGCCGTTCCTCATGTCGGTCGAAGACGTCTTCTCCATCAAGGGTCGCGGTACGGTCGCCACTGGCCGTATCGAGCGCGGCATGGTCAAGGTCGGCGACAACGTCGAAATCGTCGGTCTCCGTCCGGACGTCAAGGTGACGACCGTCACCGGCGTCGAGATGTTCCAGAAGACCCTCGACAGCGGCATCGCCGGCGACAACGTCGGTCTCCTCCTCCGTGGCGTCGAGAAGGCCGACATCGAGCGTGGTCAGGTGCTCTGCAAGGCCGGCTCGATCAAGCCGCACACGAAGTTCAAGGCCCAGGTCTACGTCCTCACGAAGGACGAAGGCGGCCGTCACACGCCGTTCTTCAAGGGCTACAAGCCGCAGTTCTACTTCCGCACGACGGACATCACCGGCAAGATCGAGGAGCTCGTGGGCGCCGAGATGTGCATGCCGGGCGACAACGTCCAGATGATCGTCGACCTCGAGGGCAAGGGCGTCGCGATGGAGGCGGGCGTCCGCTTCGCAGTCCGTGAAGGCGGCCGCACCGTCGGTTCGGGCGTCGTCACCGACATCATCGCCTAAAGCGTGAGTCTTCCCGCGCCGGCGAGGTTCGCCGGTGCGATCAAGCAAGTTCCAGGCTGCTGCGGGGTGGGTCGTACGCCCCGCAGCACGCCTGATCCTCAGAAGCGTGTGACTCGAAAGTGAGCAGACAATGGCGAAGAAGTCCATGGATCGCGAGTGGGTTTGGCTCGTGTGCACCGAGACGGGCGAGATGAACTACCGCACGAACATTCGTGTCAAGGGTGGCATCCTCGAGCGCGTCAAGGAGGGCTACATGAAGTACTGCCCCAAGCTGCGCAAGCACACGCTCCACAAGATCAAGAGAAAGTAGGCGAATCCGGATTCCGATCCGGATTCGGCCGCGCGTTCGGAAGCTTTGGTTGCCGAACGTCTCTCGTGTTACGCCGATAGCTCAGCTGGTAGAGCAGCGGATTCCAAATCCGCAGGTCGTGGGTTCGATCCCCTCTCGGCGTGTTTGAGTTCTGCCGGCGCGCGGTGCGCGCTGGCAACATGATGGCAACGTGAAGGTGTGAGGGCCTTGCATGCACGTTCGACGTGCGCGGGGCCGGTGCACGGGAGGCCGCGTACGCCTCGCCGCACTCCTTCGCGGATTCCGCCGAGGCGGTCGACGCCGGAGCGGCGGATCTCGCCGCATCAGGGTTTCGACAGGAGCTCGCATGGCAGAAGCAGAAGACACAAGGACCCTTCAGGCCGAGCCTTCGCGCGGTCTCTCGGTCTACAAGGCGGGCCAGGGCTACTACACCCGCATGGGAACCGTGATCTTCGTCGCGCTCGTCGCGATGCTCGGGATCCTGTGGGCGTGGGACTACCTGAAGGCGATCCGCATCGACGGCGTCAACGAGCTCTACGTCGCGGCGACCGGCGCCATCGTCGTCGGCGCGGTCATCACCTTCGTTGCGTACCTCTACGTCTTCGTGAAGCCGAAGAGCGTCGACTTCCTCATCGCCACCGAAGGCGAGATGAAGAAGGTGAACTGGTCGACCCGCCGCGAGGTGATGGGCTCGACCACGGCCGTGATCGTCACCGCGGTCGTGCTGACGGTCTTCTGCTACACGATCGACATCGGATTCACCTGGCTCTTCCAGCTGATGCGCGTCCTCGACAGCTGATCCCGAACGCCGAGCCCACCGCCCGACAACGACCCACGATGCATCAGGGAGTCACGATGAACGAAGAGAACACGAACGAAGGCGGTATGGACGGCGGCGCGCCGGCTGCCGAGTCCAAGACCCTGAAGCGTGGCGTCGATGCGCGTCGCGCCGTCGAGAAGCCGCACGAGGTCATGGGCGTCTCCACGCAGGCGCTGACCGACAACCGCAAGGGCAAGGCCGGCGAGAAGTCGAAGCTCGAGCAGACCGAGACCTTCGACCCCGCGACCGATCTCCCGATGTTCCGCGAGGGCATGAACTGGTTCGTGCTGCGCGTGGCGAGCAACAAGGAGCGTTCGGTCCGTCAGACGCTGCTCCGCAAGGTGCAGATCGAGGGCATGGAGAACTTCGTCGGCCGCATCATGGTGCCGACCGAGAAGACCAAGACGCTCAAGGGTGGCAAGCAGCGCATCACCGAGTCGATGCTCTATCCGGGCTACGTCTTCGTCGAGATGCGACTCGAACCCGATGGCCGCATCCCGCAGGACGTCTTCTTCCTCATCAAGGAGACCGACGGCGTCGGCGACTTCGTCGGCACCGCGGGTCGTCCGACTCCGATGGCGCAGCACGAGGTCGAGAAGATGCTCTTCGACTCGCGCAAGCCCGAGGAGGCGCCGCAGGTCAAGATGGAGTTCGCGAAGGGCGACAAGGTCACCATCCAGGATGGCCCCTTCCAGAACTACGAGGGCGAGATCGACGAAGTCCTTCCCGAGAAGGGCCTCGTCCGCGTGCTCGTCACCATCTTCGGCCGCCAGGCTCCGATCGAACTCGAGTACTGGCAGGTCCGCAAGGGCGTGGAAGAGCGAGACTGATTTGGAGCGCTCGCGACTGGCGGGCTGCTGAAGCCTCGCTTCAGGTGCCCGGCTTCGCTCGCTTTGGCGTGGATGACGTCGTGCAGCGCTCGCGACTGGCGGGCTGCTGAAGCT
>JBIIYI010000051.1:0-10910 GCA_044346895.1 Phycisphaerales bacterium | reverse complement strand
GCGCTCGATGCGCGCACCAGCCGCCTGCGCGATGCCGACGTGCAGGTTGCAGAGCGGCGTGCCGGGTTCGCAGCGCACCACGCGTCCCGCCGCCTGTACGCCGCCGCCCGCCACGAGGATCGGCAGATCGTCGTGGTTGTGGCGGTTGCCGTCGGTGATCGCACTGCCGTAGAGGACGATCGTCGAATCAAGCAGCGGCCGTCCGTTCTCGCGCGCCTTCGAGAGCGCGCGCAGGAACGCCGCGCAGCGCTCCGACTGGAAGCGGTTGATCGCCGCGAAATGCGCGCGCTTCTCCGCGTTGCCGCCGTGATGCGAGACGTCGTGGTGGCCTTCACCCACGCCGATCTCGCGATAGGGCCTGTTCGAACCCTCGTTGGCGAGCATGAGCGTCGCCACGCGCGTGGCGTCGGTGCGGAACGCGAGCACGAGCACCTCGCCGAGCAGGTCGAGCCGCTGCGCGAGGTCGTACGGGCCGCCCTCGAGGTCGGGCACGTCGCCCGCCTCGAGCTGCGCCATCGCGTCGTGGTCGATGCGGCGCTCGAGCTCGCGCACGCCGTCGAGATACTCGTCGAGCCGCGCGCGATCCTCGCCGCCGACCGCGCGCGCGATGCGCTTCGCCTCGAGCACGGCGCCGTCGAGGATCGAGCGACGCGCGCGCAGCCGCGCGGCGGCCTCCTCGGGCGATTCGGAGGTTCGCCCGAAGATCCGCTCGAACGCGGCGCGCGGATCGGTCTCCTTCCCGTTGGGGAGGTTCTCCGACTTCCACGAGATGTTCGCGCTGTACGCGCAGGAATAGCCCGAGTCGCAGTTGCCCGCGGTCATCGCGGGCTCGCTGCCGAGTTCGATCGAGCGGAGCTTCGTCGACATCCCGCGCGCTGCGAGGTCGTCCGCGATCGCCTGATCGATCGAGCGCCCGGCGCGGATGTCGTCGCCGGCGGTCTTCCTCGGCTGCGCGCCGGTCAGGAAGCACGCCGCGCTGCGGGCGTGGTCGCCGGGGCCGTCGCCGTTCGCCTCGGCGTTGCGATGACGGAGGCCGCGGAAGACGGCGATCTCGCGCTGGAATTCGGCGAGCGGCGCGAGCGATGCCGACGGCACCCAGCGCCCCGCCGCATCCGCCGCGGGCATCCAGGCGTCGACCTCGACGCCGTTCGGGAAGAAGACGTACGCGACGCGCGTCGGCGGCGCGCCCGCCGGCAGCGCAGCGGCGGCTGCGCGCGAGAGGCCGTGCGAAACGCCGCGCGGCAGCATCGCGTCGAGCATCGGCAGCGCGATCGTGGCGCCAAGTCCACGAAGCACGGTGCGACGGTCGAGGAATGGCGGACGCATGGAGGAACTCTACGTTCCCGCGCGCACGATGCAATCAGCGCGGCGGGGAATTCGGCGAATCGACGCGGGTGCGGAACGCATCGGAGCGGACGATTCCCTCGACGAGCGACGCGAAGTCGCCGTGCACGCGCAGCTCGGACGCGAGGCGATCGACGAGCGCGTCGTCGGCATCGGCCGTGCCGCGGCCGAGCGCGTACACGAGCAGCCGCCGCGCGAGCGAGCGCTCGAAACCTTCGTGCCGCGCGAGATGGCGCTCGACGCCCGCGATGCCCGCGAGGACCGAGCCATCCGGAAGTTCGGTGCGATCGTCGATCGCGGCTCCGTCGAGCGCGTCGCGCATGCGCCCGTCGACGTCCGCCCGCTCGAACGCGAGCCCGAGCGCATCCATTTGGACGTGGCACGACGCGCAGTCGGGATTCGCGCGGTGCGCCGCCATCAGCTCGCGCATCGCGAGTCCCTTCCGCTCCTCGCGCGTTTCGGGAATCTGCGGAACTCCAGGCGGCGGCGGCGGCGGCGCCTCGTCGAGCATCGCGTCGAGCACCCACCTGCCGCGCTTCACCGGACTCGTGCGCGTCGGATTGCTCGTCGCGAGCAGCACCGACGCATGACCGAGCACGCCGGACGGACGGCCATCGGGAAGCGCCACCTTCGTGAAGGCGGCGTCGTCGCCCGAGGCCCGTTCGATTCCGTAATGCCGCGCGAGGCGGGCGTCGATCTCGGTCTCGCGCGATTCAAGCAGCATCCGCACGGGGAGTTCGCCCGCGACGACGCGCTCGAAGAGCCGCTCCGTCTCGCGACGCATGGCGACGAGGAGCGCTGCGTCGACTCCGGGAAAGAGAGCGGGATCGACCGAGCGCGCCTCGAGGCCGTCGACGCCGAGCCACTGCACCGCGAAGCGCGTCGCGAGCGTGCGTGCGCGCGGATCGGCGAGCATGCGGCGCGCCTCGCGCGCGACGCCATCGGCCTCCGCGAGCGAGCCATCGCGCGCGGCCGCGCGCAGCGCCGCGTCGGGAACGCTCGACCAGAGGAAGAACGCGAGCCGCGACGCGAGTTCGTCGCCTGTGAGCGCGCGCCTTCCGCCCGCGTCGGCGGGCTCGACGCGCAGCAGGAAGCGGGGATCGACGAGGAGCGCCGTCACGAGCGCGCGCAACTGGTCCCGCCACGCGGCGTCGCGCCCGCCGGCCGCGACGCGCGCCGTCGAGGCGAGCGACTCCGATTCGCCCTTCGCGATCGTGCGGCGGAAGAGCTCCGCGCCGAGCGCGTCGGCCACGCGCCGCAGGCGGATGATGTCGGCGCCGTCGCCCGCGATCGCGGCGACCTTCCGCTCGAACGCGGTCGGCTCCGGCGGATCGAGCGGACCTTCGACCGCGATCGCGCCCACACCGAGGTTGCGGTCGCGCCGCGCGGGGTCGGCCGCGTTCGGATCCCAGAAATCGTTGAGGAAGCGCACGCCGATCGCATGCGCGCCCGCGCCGAGTTCGCCCTCCCACGCGATGCGACGTGGCTTCGCGCGATCGGCGTCGATCTCCTCCTCGAGCACCACGCGGTCGTCGACGAGGAGCGCCATGCGCGCGAGCGCGTCGCCCGCCTGCTGCGCCGCGACGTCGAGCGCGATGCGGTGCCGTCCCGCGCGCGCGATCTCGAACGACGCGCGCAGCGTGCCGTTCGTCGCCAGCCACGCGAGCCCGTCGCCGACGTGTCCGCTGCCGCGACGCTCGAGCCTCTCGGCCGGAACGACCTGCGTGCGCGGCGCATCGCGCGGCACGGCCGCGGCCGCGATCGCCTCGGCGACGTCGAAGTACTTCTCGACGAGAAGCGGCGGCAGCGCGAGCGTGTCGCCGGTGGTGTCGAAACCCTCGCCAACCTCGTCGGGCGGAAGGAGCGATCGCGAGACATCCTCGACGAGAAGCACGTCGCGCACCGCGCCCGCGTGCTGCGCGCGGTTCAGGCGCCGCACGTTCGGCACCTCGCGCGTCGTCGGCGCCACGACCGCGTCGATCGCGGCGACGGCGGCGGCGTACTCGTCGCGCGTCGGCCGCGCGGATTCGTCGGCGGGCGGCATGTCGCGCTTCGCGAGGCGCCGCCGCAGCGCGCGCAGCGAGGCCTCGCCGACGATGCCCTCGCGAAGCGCCGGCGCGAGGTCGAGGCCTCCCTTGCCGCGGGCTCCATCGTGGCAGTCGAGACAGTGCGTCTCGAGCAGCGGACGCAGCGACGGCGGAATCGCGAGTTCGCCCGCGATTGCCGGCGGCGCGCCGCGTGTGCTCGACGCGCGCGGCGAGCCTTCCCGCCCGGCGAGGGCCAGGCCCGTCGCGAGCATTCCGCCGAGCGAGAGGATGAACGTCGGGCGCGGCATCGCCTACGGCGCGATCTTCGCGCGGAACGGGATCATCGGCAGACCCGCGCCGTTGACGACGTTCGCGCGCTCGGGGTTGTTCTGCCACGCGTAGACCACCTCGACGGGCTCGGCCACGCCGGGTGCCGACAGCACGATGCCGTCGCGACCCTCGTCCATGATCGTCGCCTCTGCCCAGACGAACTTGCCGTCGGCGCCCGCGAGGGCGAAACCGCCGGGCTTTCCGCCGGTCGCGCGCATGCCGCGCGCATGCTCGAAGCGGAGCCGCACCATCCCGCCGTTCTCGCGCGTCGCGCTCGCGAGTTCGGGGCCCCGCCATTCGACGCTCGACTCGCCGTACTGCGTCGCGCGCGCCCATGCGGCCAGCCGCTCGCCGACCTCGCGCTTGCGGCGCGGATGGATGTCGGCCGCGTCGCCGAGGTCGATCGCGCTCGCGAATCCGCCGCGGGCCTCGCGAGAGCCGCGGAACTGCGCCTCGCGGAGCAGCGCCCACGCGCCCTGCGCGGGCTCCTTCTCGACGAACGGCTGGAACGCCGCGAGTTGCACGATGCCCCACGCGAGGTCGGGGTTGCCCGACTTCGCGCGCCACGACTCCATCAGGAGCGGCAGGAGCTTCCGGTAGTTGTCGGGTTCGCCCGCGTTCGACTCGCCCTGGTACCAGATCGCGCCGCGCGCGGGAAACGCGATGCACGGCGCCATCATGGCGTTCCAGATCGCGGCGGGTTCGTGCGGCTCGGTGCCCGGCGACTTCGTCACGTCGCGCGCGACGGGCGGCGCGACGCGCGGCACGCCGCCGCCCTGCCGCCACTTCCACGCACCCGCGAGATCGACCGACTCCTTCGTCCCGGCAAGCATGAGCCTCATCGGTCCGCCGGCGAAACCGCCCTGTCCGTGCATGTCGAGCGCGGCGACCGTGATGCGGTGGACGCCGGCCTTCAGCCCGCGCGGGATCTCGTAGCTGCGACGTCGCGTCCAGTCGCCCACGGTGTCGCCCACCTCGACGCCGTCGATGTAGACGACGTCGGCGTCGTCGATCGGCGGCAGGACGAGCGTGAGCGGACGATCGGCCCAGGCGGCCGGGACGTCGAATGTGCGCGTGTGCCACACGAATCCGTCGAAGCCGTCGAGCGCCGGATCGAGCGCGGAGTAGAACGCGGGCAGCGTCGCATCGCGCCACGCCGCGGGGAAGTCCTTCGTCGTCTCGGGCCTCGACCAGAGTTCGCGCGCGCCGACCTCGTCCGCGAGCGCGCGCTTCCAGTACTCGGCGCGCGCCGTGCGGAATCGCTCGACTTCCTTCGCCGCCTGCGCGTCGCGCGCATCCGCGCCGACCGATTCGAACTCCGCCACGCGCGCCTCGAGGTTCTGCGCCGCCTCGCGGATCGCGGGCACGTCGGATGCGAGCATCAGGTCGCGCGGAATCCACGGCTCGATGCGCGTGCCGCCCCACGAGATGTCGACGAGTCCGATCGGCACCTCGAGATCGAGCGCGCGCGCGAGATCGACGCCGAACCAGAAGCCGACCGCGGTGAACGAGCCGACGGTGTCGGCCGATGCGACGCGCCATGCGCCGGGAACGTCGTCGGCCGGACGCGCCGCGGTCACGTGCGGCGCCTTGAACGAGCGGATCGGCACGCGCGACGCGAGTTCCTTCGCGCGCGGCGCCTCGTCGGAGGCGTCGACGGTCCACTCCATGTTCGACTGGCCCGAGCAGAACCAGACCTCGCCGACGAGGACGTCGGAGACCTTCGCCGTTCCGCTCGGCGACTTCACCACGAGTTCGCGCGGCTCGAGCGACGCGTCCATCGCCGGAAGCTCGATCGAGAAGCGGCCGTCGGCGCCGGCCGTGCCTTCGGCGCGCACCGCGCCGAACGCGACCTCGACGCGCTCGCCGGGCATCGCGACGCCGCGCACGGGAATCGGGCGCCCGCGCTGGAGGACGGCGTGGTCGCGGAAGAGCGGATCGAGCCGGACGTCGGCGAGGGCGTGGTCGGCGGCCGCGAGCGCGAGACCGGCCACCGCGGCTCCGAGCGCCGCGAAGACCCGCGCCGGGCGCGATGCGCGGCGCGGCACGGGATGGAACCCGCGTTCGCACCCTCGGTCGAGCGGCCTCGCGGGATGGTCGGAGGCGGTACGGTCGTGGGCTGTACGGTCTGGGGCGAAGTCCGCAGTGTTCGGGCGCATCTGGGCATCGTCACAGGCCGGAACCGCGCGTGCAAGGGCGATATCCCGCGGATCGCGCCGCCGCGGGGAGAGTTCCGCGCGCATTCTGGATATTCCCGCAGGTCCTGCCGATAGTGCGTGGTCGCCGTGCGGGATCCCGAGTGGTCGGGCCCCGCGGCACCCGCGGCTTCCGCCGCAGGGACGTCGATTCCGGAGGGCAGCGTCGATGTGCGGAGTGCTTGGATTCGCGACCGTGGCTGGAGGAACCCTCGCGGTGGGCCGCGAGGCGACCGAAGCCATGCGCGACCTCCTCGCGCACCGCGGGCCGGATGCGGCCGGGCTGGTCCGGGAGCGGAACGTCGCCCTCGCGCACCGGCGTCTCGCCCTGCTCGATCGGGAGGGCGGCGTGCAGCCGTTCGTCCTCGCCGAGCCGGGCCTCGCGCGCGTCGTCCTCGCGTGGAACGGCGAGATCTACGACCACGAGCGCCTGCGCGGCGAGTTCGAGCGCGACGGCCGGCGGTTCCGCACCCGCTCCGACACCGAGACCCTCGCCTACGTGCTGGCGGCGCACGGCGTCGACGGCCTGCGCCGGCTGCGCGGCATGTTCGCGATCGCCGCCTGGTTCCCCGACGACCATCGCCTCGTCCTCGCGCGCGACTCCTTCGGCATCGTGCCGCTCTTCCATGCGCGCGCGGGCCGCGAGATCGTCTTCGCCAGCGAACCCGCGCCGATCCTCGCGCATCCCTCGTACTCGATCGAGCCCGACTGGGCGACGATCGCTTCGTACCTCGAGATCCCGCGCCGGAGCTACGGAAGCGCGACGCTCTTCCGCGGCATCTCGATGGTCGAACCGGGCGAGGCCATCGAGTTCGACCTCTCCGATCCGCGCCTTCCGGCGTCGCATCACGCCTTCACGCCCGCGACGGGCTCGGCCGCGTCCGGACACGTGTCGCCCGGCGACGAGGACTCGGTGCTCGACGTGCGCGCCGCGGTCGAGGATTCGGTCGCCGCGCATCTCGTGGCCGATGCGCCCGTCGCGACGCTCCTCTCGGGCGGCATCGACAGCACGATCATCGCGTCGATCGCACGGGCGCGCTCACCGCACCTCGTGACCTTCGCGGCCGGCGCCACCGTCGACGCCGCGAACGCGTCGAGCGACCTCTTCATGGCCCGCCGCGTGGCCGAACTCCTGCGGAGCGAGCACCACGAGGTGCTCGTCGACGAGGATGCGTTCGGCGACCGCTGGAACACGCTGCTCGCGACGGGCCTCCTGCCGCTCGCGACGCCGAACGAGATCGCGATCTCGATGCTCTCGGAGCGGATCGCGCCGAAGGCGAAGGCCGCGCTCTCGGGCGAAGGCGCGGACGAACTCTTCGGCGGCTACGGCGCGCCGATCGAGGCGACCGTCGGCTGGATCGACGCCGCGGTCGCGCACACGCCCGAGGCCGCCGCCGACTTCTACCGCACCGCGTTCGGATGGTCGCCGCGCGGATTCGCCTCGGAACTCCTCGCGCCCTCCGTGCACGCGCTCGCGACCGCGGAAGGACGAGATCCGCTCGGCGCGCTCCTCCTCCGCGAGTACGCCGAGGCGGGCGATCTCGGCACGCTCGACGCGCACCTCGCGGTGCAGCGTCGCGTCAACCTCGTCAACCTGCTCGAGCGGCTCAACCTCTCGCTCATGCGCGGCTCGGTCGAGGGTCGCGTTCCGTTCGCGGATCCGATGGTGCTCGGCGCGGCGCAGCGTGCGGGAACCGCGCAGCTCTTCGGCGCCGCGCGCAGCGCGCACGACGCGGGCGGCATCGCGACCGCAGCGGGCACGCTCGTCACCAAGCGCGTGCTGCGGCGCGCGTTCGCCGACGTGCTCTCGCCCGACATCGTCGCGAGGCCGAAGGCGAGCTTCCCGCTTCCGTTCGAAGGCTGGATCGCCGCGCATGCCGCGTGGATCGACGGACCCGTCTCGCGCGAGGTCTTCTCGCCCGCGGCGCGCGCGCTCGTGCGCACGCAGGCCGCGCAGCACTGGCGGCTCGCGTGGCCGATGCTCAACATCGCGCGCTGGCTCGACACCGTGTTCGCCTAGGCGACCGGACGACCGACCGATCGCGACCGACCGATCGCGACCAGCGGTTTCCGCGGGTATCTTTCCGGGATGCAGCGTCCGCTTGTCGGCATCACCATGGGCGACCCGCTCGGCATCGGGCCGGAGGTGGTCGTGAAGGCGCTCGGCGACCCCGCCGTGCGTGCGAGCGCGCGCTTCGTCGTGTACGGCGACAACGAGATCCTGCTGGCGGCCGCCGAGAAGGCGGGCCTCCATCCGACGTGGTTCCGCGCGGGCATCGAGCACGCGCGCGACGGCAGCATGGCGCTCGGCGACTTCACGGTGATCGACTACGCCGTCGAGCACGGCGCCTTCGGCGCGCTCGGCGGCACGCGCGAGCCGACCAAGGCGGGCGGCGCCGCATCGAAGACGTTCGTCGAGGACGCGATCCAGGACGCGCTGCGCGCACCGGGCGATCCGCGACGGCTCGACGCGGTGGTGACCGCGCCGATCTCGAAGGAATCGTGGACGCTCGCCGGCTTCCGCTGGCCCGGCCACACCGAACTCCTCGCCGCGCGGACGAAGGCGAAGCGTCAGGCGATGGCCTTCGTCTCGCCGAGGCTCAACGTGGTGCTCGCGACGACGCACGTGCCGCTGATGGAGATCCGAAATCTCCTCACGATCGGCCGCGTGCACGAGCCGATCTCGCTCGGGAACGAGATGTGCCAGACGCTCGGCATCGCGAAACCGCGCATCGCGGTGTGCGGCCTGAATCCGCATGCGGGCGAGAACGGACTCTTCGGCGACGAGGAGATCCGCGTGATCCGCCCCGCGATCGACATGGCGCGCGCGTCGGGCATCGACGTGCACGGGCCGTTCTCCGCTGACACGATCTTCATCGACGCGGCGGCCGGCGCGTGGGATCTCGTCGTCGCGATGTACCACGACCAGGGGCTGATCCCGGTGAAGCTCCTCGGCTGGGACAAGGCCGTGAACGTGACGCTCGGCCTCGGCATCGTGCGCACGAGCCCGGATCACGGCACCGCCTTCGGCATCGCCGGCAGGAACCAGGCGAGCGAGGGTTCGATGAAGGCCGCCATCGCGCTCGCGGTGCGGCTCGCCGCGCGCGAGCCTGCGATTCCCGGCGTCTCCGGCGCGTCCGCGCCGGCGAAGTGACGGGGGCGAAGTGACGGGGGCGAAGTGACGGGCGAAGCGACGCGGGCGAAGTGACGCCGGCGAAGTGACGCGGGCGAAGCGACGCGGGCGAGGTGACGGACAAAGAGGCGGGCTCCGGTCGTCGGCGCGGATTCGGCTGGATTCTCGCGGGCCTCGCTCCGGCGATCTTCGGCCCCCGGCGCCCGGACGAATCGCACGTCATCCGCCCCCGAGGCACGCCCGCCGCGTGTCCGCCGCGTGTCCTCCTCGTGTCCGCATCGTGTCCGCATCGTGTCCGCGAAGTTCGCAGGAATTCTTCCGCATCGCGCGTCCCGACCTCCACGCACCCTGATTTCGCAGGAAGAACGGGGTTCGCGGCAGCCTGCGCGGAAACACGCCGTAGTCTGCGTGCATGTCCCGCAGCACCGACCGCGCGCGTCGACCGCACGTTTCCGCAGCCCGCGTCCCCGCAGCCCGCGTCCTCGCGGCCTGCACCGCGACGATCGTCGCGTGCGCGTCGGCCGCACCCGTCGTCGCGGCGCCGCCCGCCGGGTTCGTCGTCGAGAACGTCGCGAGCGGGTGGAGCGAGCCGATCGGCACGACGTTCATGCACGACGGCCGCGCGGTCGTTTGGGAGCGCGGCGGCCGCGTCTGGGTCGTCAACACCAACGGCACGCGCAACGCGGCGCCGTTCGTCGACATCAACGACGAGGTCGGTGCGTGGCGCGACTACGGCCTCATGAGCGTGGTGCTCGATCCGCACTTCGCGAAGAACGGGCACTTCTACCTGCTGTACGTCGTCGACCGCCATCACCTCGACTTCGCGGGCACCGCGCAGTACAGCAAGTTCACCAACACGTACTACGCCGCCACGATCGGACGCATCACCCGCTACACCGCGACCGCCGCATCGAACCGCTCGGTCGCGGACACCTCGACGCGACTCTTGCTGCTCGGCGAATCGGCGACGACCGGCATACCCATCGTGCACCAGTCGCACGGACTCGGCTCGATGGCGTTCGGCGAGGACGGCACGCTGCTCGTGACGACGGGCGACGCCGCGAGCTACAACGAGATCGACGCGGGCGGACAGGTGGCGGACGGCTACGTGAACGACGCGCTCGCGCGCGGCATCCTGCGCGCGAAGGAGAACATCGGCGCGTATCGATCGCAGCTGATCGACTGTCTCAACGGCAAGGTGCTGCGTCTCGATCCGGCGACCGGCAACGGCGTCGCGAGCAACCCGTGGTTCGACGCGGCGGCCCCGCGATCGGCGAAGAGCCGCGCGTTCGCCGTCGGACTGCGCAATCCGTATCGCGCTTCGATCGTGCCGGAATCGGGCGATCACGATCCCGCCGCCGGAGATCCCGGAACCCTCCTGATCGGCGACGTCGGCTGGGGCACGTGGGAGGAGGTCACGCGACTCGCCACGCGCGGCGCGAACCTCGGCTGGCCGCTCTTCGAGGGACTCGACTGGCACCTCGGCTACTTCGCCTATTCGCCGGTCAACCCCGATGCGCCCACGGGCTTGTCCGCGCCGAACCCCACGCACCACCGCTTCCGCGATCTCGTCCGGCAGGAGTCGCTGGACGCGACCGCCGCGCTCGCGCTCGATCCGAACGCATTCCAGCAGTCCGAGCTGGCGAACCCGAGCGGTCCCATCTACTCGACCGAGTATCCGGGCTTCCACGGTGACGGTTACCGCGACTACCAGGCGGCGAGCAACGAGTGGATCGAGCACACCTTCAACGTGCCGTCGACCGGAACCTACACGCTGTGGATCCGCCATGCGAACGGCGGGACCTCCGCGCGCGCGCTGCGCGTCGCGGTGAACGGGGCCACCGTCGTCAACGCGCTCTCCTTCCCGCAGACGGGCGATTG
>JBIIYI010000421.1:0-3115 GCA_044346895.1 Phycisphaerales bacterium | reverse complement strand
CGAACGCCGAGCCAAGAAGAAACCCGCCCTGCGCGGAACGCGCGGAGGCGGGTTTCGATGGCTTGCGGCTGCGATCGGACATGTGCGGGAGATCCGCGTGTCGTGCGCCTGTTCGCTCGTTTCCCGAAGGCACTCGCCGAACCGACGGGCCGAACGGCTCGGCGCTCGCCTGCACCGCGTCGCTTCGTCGGAGGCATCCCGAACGAAGGATCCCGGCCGAAGGATCCCGGCCGAAGGATCCCGGCCAACCACTCTCGACCGGACGCGCGGAGACGTGCACCGGAGCAAGACCGCCCTTCGCGCACTGCGGAGCGACGCGCCAGGACTGCCGCGCTCCCGCGACGACGATCCCGCGATCAGGCCTTCTTCATCGCCGCGACCTTCGCGGCCATGCGGCTCTTGCGGCGCGCAGCGGTGTTCTTGTGGAGCGTGCCCGTCGCGGCGACCTTATCGAGGGTCCGTGCGGCCTTGCGCATCTCCTTCTCCGCGGCCGCGGCATCGCCCGAGGCGACGGCCTTGAGGAAGTCGGAGAGATCCGACTTCACGCGACGCTTGCGCCAGAGGTTGCGCGCGTTGCGAACGGTGGTCTGACGGAGACGCTTCTTGGCTGATTCGGTATTCGGCACAGTCGATCCTGCGGTTGAGACTCTGAAACTCGGCGGGGTTCGGTCGAGCCCGTCGGAAACGTCGGGCGCGACGGGTACGCCGCTCCGAGACCCTTCCGGGGGAATCGGGGATGATGCCGAAACCCGGCCCGGATTGCAAGCACCTGCGTTGCCCGGAGTTCTCGGACGGACTTTCCAGAGTCGAGAACCCACCCAACGACCAGAGGGAGGTGCTGCGCATGGACAACTTCGCGGGCTCAGGCGCCCCACCCCGCTCGTCCGACCGTCGCAGCCGATTCCGAGTCCGATCGCCGAGTCCGATCGCCGAGGCTCATCGCCGGTGCCGATCGCCGAGTCCGATCGCCGAGACCGCGTAGCCCACGCCCTCCGGGGAGGTCGGCGTCCGGGCTCGGGAGGACTTGCGCCATTTCGCTCCCAAATCCGGTGCGTCGGGAAACAACCCGCCGTCCTCATTGATTCTCGTGAGCATACTCCATGCCGATGAGATCGGTACGTAGCCTCTCGGCGCACTCGGCCATGTCCGAACGCCTCGAGACGCGCCTTGCGGCTCGCGAGGTTGCGGAGACGCTGCACGCAGCGTCCTCGTCGCGCCCCGACGTCCTGTTCGTCTTCGCGAGCTTCCACCACCGGGCGCTCCTCTCCGACGGCCTCGACGTCCTGCGCCACGCGCTGCATCCGTCGCATCTCCTCGCGACCACCGTCGAGAGCGCGGTGTGGAACGACCGCGAGATCGAGCGCAAGCCATCGCTCTCGGTGCTCGCGCTGCACGCGCCGGGCATCGTCGCGCGCCCCTTCTGGTTCGACCTCAACGACGGTCCTCCGGCCGTCTGGGGGAACGAACTGATACGGCAGCGCGTCTCCCTCCCGCCGGACGAGGGCGTGCCTGCAGGCACCCAGGCGGGCGCCCACGGCGGCGCGCTCGAGCACCGGGCCACGATCCTCATCGCCGATCCCTTCTCGCTCCATCCGGGCGACGCCTGCGCGGCGATCGACGCGGCCGCGGGCCCCTGCGGAGCGCGCATCCACGGCGGGATCGCGAGCGGAGCGAACCACGCCGGGCTCAACGTGCTCGCGGTCGACCGCCATGTCGCCAACGCGGGCATCGTCGGACTGTCGATCTTCGGCGACATCGAGGTTTCGGGGCTCGTCAGCCAGGGTTGCCGGCCGATCGGCAAGCCGCTGGTCGTCACGCGCGGCCATGGCAACGAGATCCTCGAACTCAACGGCCGAGCCGCGACCGAGACCATCCAGGAAGCGGTTGCGGAACTGCGCGAGTCCGAGCGCGCGCTGCTCGGTCAGGGCCTGCTGATGGGCATCGCGCTCGACGCATCGAAGGAACTGCTCGGTCGCGGCGACTTCCTCGTGCGGCCGGTGCTCGCGGTCGATCCCGCGCGCGGATCGGTCTCGATCAGCGACCGCGTGCGCGCGGGCATGACCGTGCGGCTCCAGATCCGCGACCGCGCGACGGCGGACGACGATCTCGCGATGATGCTCGACGCCGAGCAGCTGCGCGATCCGGTGTCGGCCGCCCTTCTCTTCACCTGCAACGCGCGCGGCACCTCGATGTTCGGCACGCCCGACCACGACGCGTCGATGCTGCGTCGACGGCTCGGCGGCATGCCGCTGTCGGGCTTCCAGTGCGCGGGCGAGATCGGGCCGCATGGCGCGCGCTCGTTCGTTCACACGCAGACGGCCTCGGCGGTCCTCTTCCGGCAGGCCAGGTGGTCGAGGAAGTAGCCACGGGTCGCGAGCGAACCTCACGCGCCCGTTTGGTTCGACGGGCCGCTTCGGCTACCCTCGGCGCATGGCGCGCGCCACCTCGTCCCGTGATCTGAAACCCGACCCCGCGAGGGGCGAGGGCGGTGACGCCGGCGCAGGCGGCGGCGACGACGGCGGCATCGGCGAGATCCTCGTCTCGCAGGGCGTCGTGACGAGGTCGCAGGTCGAGGAAGCGCGTCGGGAGGCTCGGAAGTCTGGCGAACGGCTCGAGCAGGCGATCGCGCGGCTCGGCTTCTCGAGCGGCGAGCGCTCGATGCGCGCGCTCGCGGCCGAACTCGGCCTCCCCTTCCTCCGGCTCGACGAGGCCGACTTCGACGACGCCGCGGTCGCGCTCGTCCCCCCGCGCCTCGTGTTCCGACTGCGCGCGATCCCCGTGCGGAAGGACCGCGGACGGCTCCTCCTCGCGACGAGCGATCCGCTGCGCCCGGAGGGCTTCGACCAGATCCGCGCGACGGCGGGCATGCCGATCGCACTCGCGATCGCGGAGGACGGCGATCTCGCCGCGCGGATCCGCGAGCGCTTCGGCGTGGCGGGCGACGTCCTCGAGGCGCTCGGCGCGGGCGCCGAGAGCCCCGCCGAGCAGCGTGCGACCGCGGGCGACCCGGCGGCCGAGGTCGACGACGCCAGCGAGGCCAGCGTCGTCCGCCTCGTGAACGACCTCCTCCTCGAGGCGATCCGCGAGCGCGCGACCGACATCCACATCGAACCCT
>JBIIYI010000419.1:0-3118 GCA_044346895.1 Phycisphaerales bacterium | reverse complement strand
CGCGCGCTGAAGCTGCTCGGCCGATGACGGCGTCGCGCAAGGTCCGCCGGCCGCCGGCTCACCGACTCCAGATCGAGGGGCTTCAGATCGAGGGGCTTCAGATCGAGGGGCTTTCGATCGAGGGGCTCCAGATCGAGGGGCTTCAGATCGAGGGGCTTCAGATCGAGGGGCTTCAGTCCGAGAGACTTCAGACCGAGAGGCGCGCGGCACCTACCGAGCGATCCGTTGCAGCGCGCCACGCCGCCACGAGGCCTCAGTGCCACGAGGCCACAGCGCCACGACGCGGAGGACTCCATCCGGAGCGGACGGGAAACAGAGCGCTGCGAGGAAAGCGCACTCGCGCTGAAGGAGAACATGCGCGCGGCGAGGAACATGCGCGCGGCAAGGAACATGCGCGCGCGCGGAAGCGCAGACCAACGGGACAGCAGCGGCCTCGATGGCCGTCGAGCGTCCTCAAGCTGCGTATCCGCGCGGACTGAAATCGCGCATCGGCGCGACTTCGAACCGACTCACATCGTCGCGCTGGTGTAGGGCAGCAGCGCCATGAAGCGCGCGCGCTTGATCGCCTGCGCCACCTGAGCCTGCTCCTGCGCGGAGAGACCGGTGCGCTTGCGCGAGTAGATCTTGCCGTTCGGCGTCATGAGCTTCCGAAGATCCTCCACCGAGCGGAAGTCGACGAAGCGGCGTCCATTGACGCCTTCCTTGAGACGGAACTGGGTGGGGGCCGGAGACTGGAACTGGCTCATGGGAACGGTTGCTCGCTACCTATCCGCCTTGCGACCAACGCGTGCGCGGTCGAGGGGCGGTTGTCCTGGATGCCCCTTGCGGGGGTGTGCCCACGACTGCCGTGGGCGACGGATCGCCGAGCATAGCAGAAACCCCGACGGCCTCCAACGACGCCGATGCCGCCCCCCGCCGAAGCCGACGTTTCCGGGCGCTTCTCCCTCATTTGACCCGACCGTGCGCGAACTTCCGGCCCGATCGAAAATCAGGTGCTAGATTCGATTTCGAGGAGTCCGTTCGCCGTGCAGTCGCATTCACCCAGCCCGCTTGAAGCGCTGCGGGGCCATTCCCACGTGGTCGTGTTCGCACCACGGGATGGTGGCTCGTGGACGTCGATCGGCTCGACGATCGAAGGCGCGGGCGTGGACGTCAAGGTTATTGGACATCCTCTCCTCTGCATGGCCGCACTGTGCTGGCGCGAGTTCAACGGCCGACGCCCGGGCAGCCGCGAATCGACGGCGTTCGTCGCGGTCGACGTCGACGACATCGAGCGGCTCGCCCCGATGTTCAAGTCGATCGGCGCGAAGCTCCCGCATGTGTCGGTGTGGGTGATTGCCGCGGACCTCTTCATCCGCGTGATCGAGGGCAAGCCTCGGCTCGACCCTCCGTCGAGCGCCGATCACCGCGCCGCCGCGGCGCATTCCGAGCTCGAATCGAAGCATCCGGTCCCCCGCCGAACGCCGCCCCAGTTGCGCATCGCGCGCACCGCGACGAACGGGGAGCCGGACGTCGATGGCCCCGACAGCGGCGCGGCGGACCAGCCGCAGCGGGAAATCGACCGCATCGAGGCGATCCTGCGCGCCGGCGCTGCGGCGCACGAACCGCAGAATCCCACGGATCACCTCGCGCGCCCGGGGACGCAGGGCGCGATGCGAGACGCGGCCGGCCGCGATGCGTGCACCAAGCAGCCCGATTCTCGATCTGGCCGTGTCGAGCCCGATGAGATGGACGATCCGGGCGACGGCTTCGTTGGCGAGCCCGAGCCGAGCGCCGCACGGCTCACGAGCGACGAGATCGCGATGCTGATGGGCGATCTCGATGAACCTGCGAGCGGCCCGAACGCCGACGAACCCGGTGCAGACGGGCCCGGAGCGCGCGGGGGGTGGTCGCGATGACCGCCCATCCAAGCCAGCCCGGATCCACGCACCGCTCCATGCGCGGGAGGCTGCTCGTCGTCGGCGGGTCCGCATCCGTCGACCAGTTCGTCGGGGTCGCGCAGTCGTGCATCGGCGCGGTGTCGCGCGCGGACAACCTGTTCGACGCGCTCGCCGACATCTCGCGTTCGAGCGACCGCGAACCGATCGCCGCGGTCGCCGTCAGCAGCGATTGCGCGGAGTTCGACGCCGCGATCGTCATCGAGGCGATCCAGTCGGTCGACCGATCCGTGCCGGTGTTCCTCCTCTATCCGCAGGGAGAGGACATGAGCGCGATCGCGATCCGCGAAGGCTACGAGGACACGATTCCGCTTCCCGCGGCCGATCACGACGTGCGCGAGGCGCTTGCGCCCATCGGCCTCGTCCAGCCGACGCGGGATGGCGCGCAGTCGCGCCACCATCCGACGCAGCCGATCGAGATCGACATCAGCGGGCGCGACGTGCCGACGACGGTCGTGGACACGCAGATCCGCCGCGCGATGGCGAATGCGCATCCGGAGTCGCCGGTCGCCGGCGGAAGCGGCTCGAGCGATGGCGCGACTGGCGTCAGCCGGAGCTCGGCCAGCGACGGCAAGAACCACGACGGCAAGAGACACGACGGCGGGAGTCATGGATCCCGCGACGGACAACCGCGTCAGCCAGACCGCCCCACGCCGCGCGACGATGCTGCCGGAGGCTCCGCCCGGTTCGGACAAGGCCGACCCTCGACCGAGCCCCGGCCGCGCGCGGAGGCGCGACACCCCGCGCGTCCCGCGTCAGGCTCCGCGCCGCAGTCGCCGCGACCTGATCCCGCTCCCGCATACGCGGCGGCTCCCGCGACGCCTGCGACGACTCCGGAGAGGGCGAACGGCGAACCCGACGCGAACCTGACGGGCGACCTCGCCCTCGTGCGCTGCATCCGTCGCAGCAGGCCGCTGCGCGACGCCGCGCTGCACGAGATGCGCGACGCGCTCGGGACGCAGGACGTGCGGCTCGTCGCGATTCCGCGGCCGGGCGAGGAGGAGACGATCGCGCGCGAGCGCGCGGGCCTCGTTCAGGCGCACGTCGTCGGCGAGCGAGGCACGTACGGCACGCTCCTCTCCGGCTCGATCGACGCCGCGATCCTCGCATCCTGGTCCCGCTGGCTTGCCGAATGGCTCGACCTCGAGGCGGAGCACCTCGAGTTCCGGCGCCTGTCGACG
>JBIIYI010000420.1:0-3118 GCA_044346895.1 Phycisphaerales bacterium | reverse complement strand
GAACAACCAGTCCGAAGGCTACTTCGTTTCGAGCGGTCGGCGGAATGCGCGCGCAACAGGCGCGGTTTCTGCCTGCTCAGGCCGCGCCAACCGCCTGCGGGACGCCGGCGGCGGGCAACTGCACGAGCCCGACGCTCTCGACATCGGTTCCTCGGACCACCTCGTTGTACCCGAGGACGGCGAAGTCCGCAATGTGAGGCTCGAGAATCTGCCGGACCTGCGCCCGGACCGACGGCGACGCGAGCACGACCGTGCGGCGCCCCGCCTCGCTGAGCGGGCGGGCGGTCTCCGCGACCGAGCGCGCGATGCGGTTGGCGAGCTGCGGCGGGATGGTGAAGGTGGTTCCCGCCGGATTGCGGTCGATGTACCCCGAGATCGTGTCCTCGAGCGCCGGGTCCATCGTGACGCACCGCAGGCGCGAGCGTCCCCGCTCGTCGACCTCGCTGTACTGGGCGCAGATCGCGCGGCGGAGGCCGTTGCGGACGTACTCGACGAGGACGTCGTGGTCCTTCGTGTGGGGGATCCACTCGGCGAGGGTCTCGACGACGGTCTCGAGGTCGCGGATCGCCACACGCTCCCGCAGCAGCGCCTGGAGGATCTTCTGGAGGTCGCTCGGCTTCACGACGCTGGGAATGAGGTCCTCGACGAGCTTCGGGGTCTTCTGCTTGAGCTGCGCGATGAGGTTCGAGACCTCCTCGCGGGTGAGGAGCTCGTCCGAGTGGACGCGCACGATCTCGGAGAGGTGGGTCGCGAGGACGCTCGTCGCGTCGACGACGGTCCAGTTCGAGGTCTCCGCCTTCTCCCGGAGCGTCTGCTCGATCCACGTCGCCTCGAGGCCGAACGCGGGCTCCTTGGTCTGGATGCCCTCGAGCCGCCCGTGGGCGAACCCGGAGTCCATCGCCATGAGGAGCTCGGGATAGACCATGCCCGATGCGACCACGGCACCGCGGATCTTGACGCGGTACTCGTTCGGATCGAGCTGCATGTTGTCGCGGATCCGGATCGAGGGCATGACGAGACCGAGTTCGGTCGCGAGCTGGCGGCGAATGCCGGCGATCCGCTCGAGGAGGTCACCGCCGCGGGAGGCGTTGACGAGGCCGACGACCCCGTAGCCGACCTCGAGCTCGAGGGTGTCGACCGAGAGGAGCTCCTCGACCTTCGGCGGCTCGACCGGCTTGCGCGCGGCTTCCTCGCGGGCGCGGATCGCGTCGCCGATCCCCCGCTTCCGCACCATCCACTGCATCGCGTACGCGGTGCCTGCGAGGACGAGCGCCGCGCCGATGAGCGGCACCGTCGGGAGCGGCGTGAAGGAGAGCATGAGGAGGAAGCCGGCGATCAGGTAGAGCGCCATCGGCTGCGAGGCGAGCTGGCTCGGGATCTCCTCGCCGACCGTCCTGCCGCCGCCCGCGCGGGCCACGATGAGACCCGAGGCGATCGCGACGAGGAAGGCCGGCAGCTGCGAGACGAGGCCGTCGCCGATCGTGAGCAGCATGAAGGTCTTCATCGCATCGGCCGCGGACCAGCCGAGCTGGAACTTGGCGATCGCGAATCCGCCGACGATGTTGATGAGCGTGATGATGATGCCTGCGATCGCGTCGCCGCGGACGAACTTCGACGCGCCGTCCATCGCGCCGTAGAAGTCGGCCTCGCGCGAGACCTCGTCGCGGCGCTCGCGCGCGGTCTTCTCGTCGATCGTGCCGGCCGAGAGGTCGGCGTCGATCGCCATCTGCTTGCCCGGCATCGCGTCGAGGGCGAAGCGCGCGGCGACCTCGGACATGCGCGTGGCACCCTTCGTGATCACGACGAACTGCACGATCACGAGGATGATGAAGATGATCGCGCCGACGACCGCGTTCGAACCCGCGACGAAGTTCGCGAACGCCTGGATCATGTGGCCGGCGGCGGCGGTCGCGGTCGACGGATCCTTCGAATCGACCGAGAGGATGAGGCGCGTCGAGGCGACGTTCAGGACGAGGCGGAACAGCGTGGTGCCGAGGAGGAGCGCGGGAAACACGCTGAAATCGAGCGGCTTCCGCATGTAGATCGTCGTCATCAGCACGATGGCGCCGAGCGCGATGTTGATGCAGAGGAGGAGGTCGAGGATCACCGTCGGCAGCGGGACGACGAGCACGCCGACGAGCAGCAGGAACGAGATCGGGACGATCAGGTGGCTGTTGCGCGCGATCGTGTGGAAGATCGGCGGGATGCCGTCGAGTGCGGGTGCTGCGTTCGTTCGTGCCATGGTTCGCTCCGCGTTCGTTCATCCGCGGCTCCGCCGCGGGTTCCACACCGTTTCCCACGCCGCGCTCAGGCGACGGCCTTCCCCTTGAGCCTGTAGACGTAGGCGAGGATCTCGGCGACCGCCTTGTAGTGGTCGGCGGGGATCTCCTGCCCGACCTTCGCGTTCGCGTAGAGCGCGCGCGCGAGCGGCTTGCGCTCGACGATCGGGATGCCGTGCTTCGTCGCGATCTGCCGGATGCGCATCGCGAGGTTGTCGGCGCCCATCGCCACGATCCGCGGCGCCGCCATCGTGTCGGGGTCGTACTGGATCGCCACCGAGATGTGCTCGGGGTTGGTGACGATGACGTCCGCCTTCGGCACCGACGTCTGCAGCCGCTGCATCGCGAGCTGCCGCGCGATCTGCATGCGGCGGCGCTTGACCTCGGGATTTCCGTCCGACTCCTTGAACTCCTCCTTGACCTGCTGCTTGGTCATGCGCAGGTCGCGCTCGTGCTTGAAGCGCTGGACGGCGTAGTCCGCGATCCCGAGGACGAGGAGCGCCGCGCCGACCTGCACCGCGAGGTTGAGGCCGATCGAGCCGATCTCCTCGAAGCCGCGCAGGACGCCGAGTTCGGGCAGCGCCGCGATCTGCGGGAGGACGCCGCCGACGAGGCTCCACGCGATCCAGCCGACGACGATCACCTTGAGGACGTCCATCGCCGTCTTGATCGCGCCCTGCGCGCCGAAGATGCGGCCGAAGCCCTTGGTCGGGTCGAGCCGCTCGAACTTCGGCTCGAGCGCCTTGGTCGAGAGGAGGAACCCGACCTGCCAGAGATGGGCGAGGATGGCGAGCCCCGTCGCGCCGACCACGATCGGGAGCGCGGCCCACGCGCCCTCG
>JBIIYI010000050.1:0-10948 GCA_044346895.1 Phycisphaerales bacterium | reverse complement strand
GGCCGCTGGTCAGGTCGCCCGTTCTGCCCATGTTGCCCATGTTGCCCGTGCTGGCGGCCTTGCTGGCCGTGCTGCTGGCCGTTTCTCTGCCCGCCCTGTTGCGGATGCCGCTGCTGGTTGTGCTGCTGGTTGTGCTGCGGATTGTGCTGCTGGTGTCGCTGCTGGCCGTGCTGCTGATGGCGGTGAGCGCCGCGCTGCTGCGCGGAGTGCCGCCGATCGGCGCCCGACGCGGGAGCCTGGCCGACACCCGAATCAAATCCCGATTCGCCCACGGAGGAATCATCGCTTCCATCACCATCGAAATCATCCTCAGCGTCGTCGTCACCGTCGTCCGCAGCGTCGTCGAAGCCGTCGGCCTGCTCGCGGTCTGCGTTGCCCTCGCGCGGTCCGGCGGCCATGCCGTGTTCGCCACCGCCATCCACGCTCGGGTTGTTCGGATCGAACTGGCCGCCACCGCGCCTCCGGCGCCGTCGCCGGCGACGTCGTCGCCGCCGCCGACCTCCATCACCAGGTTCGCCTTCCTGTTGGGTCGTGACTTGCGCAGGCGAACCGCGATCGCCAGAGTCTCGATCGTCGGAAGCATCGAACGACGAATCGGTGGGCGGCGAAACCGTCGAGGCTGCGGGAGAGGAAGGACGTTCGTTCGTCGCGCGATTCGATCGATCCCATGCGGGAGCGGATGGGTCCCCACGAGCGGGAGCGGCGGAGACGGGCCGCTCGGCTGCGGGCTGATTGCGAGCCGTGCGAGCCGTCGCGTCCGTCGAGAGAGGGGAAGTGGTTGGGGCGGTCGCGGCGGCACTCGCGGAAGCCGTCGCGGAAGGAGCGGGGGCTGATGCGGCGGTCGGTGCCGACGACGGCGCCGCGCTACCCGAGGCAGCGCGCCCGGCAGAGGTCGAACCACCGTCGACTCGCGGCTCCGTCGCCGCGGATTCCTTCGCGGCGCGCGTCGTGGAGGTCTTCCCAGACTTCGAAGTCTTCGTCGCCGCCTCGTCCGCGGGGGACGGTTTCCTCGCGCTCGGCTTGGATGCCGATGCACCCGCCTTCAACGCTGCGATTGGGGCCTTCGCGGCGGGCTCCTTCGCGGCCGGCTTCGTTGCCGTCGCCTTCGCCGCCGACGTTGCGGTCGACTTTGCCGTCGCCCTTTCGGTGGCCTTCGAAGTTGCCTTCGAAGTTACCTTTGAAGTTACCTTTGAAGTGGCTTTCGAGGCAGCCGCCTTCACGGGCGCCGCTTTCGAGGCCGCCGGTGCCGAAGCGGCGGACTTGGTTGCCGACTTGGTTGCCGACTTGGTTGCAGACTTGGTTGCAGACTTGGCCACCTTCTTCGTCGTCGCCTTCGTCGACTTGGCGCCCGACTTCGCGGAAGCAGCGGTCGACGCGGACTTGCCGCCCGCCTTCTTCGCGGCGGCGGTCTTCGACTTCGTGGGGGTGTCCTTGTCGGATCGATCTTTCGCAGCCATGGGTACAGCCGTGTGTGGTCGGCTCTCTGTGTGATCGGCGCTCAAGCATGGCGTCGATCGTGGGCTCTGTGCTCGTCGGGAAGTTCTTCGAGAAGCGCTTCGGCAAGTTCTTTGGAAAGCGCTTCGCGAGGATCTTCGCGAGGATCTCCGCGGTCGCATTCCCGTGATGCGCCGCCGAGTGCATGCGGAGATCGATCGTGGACTCCGAGAGTCGTTCTCGGCAGTGACGCTTCGCCGGAAGGACCTCGCTTCTCGAGCCTCGCTTCTCGAGCCTCGCTTCTCGAGCCTCGCTGGACGAGGCTCGTGTCGCGAAGGGCATTCCCTGCGTCTCGGGCCTCAACCCGGGCTCGAACGCCTAGGTACGCATTGGCGGGGCGATCTCGCGTCTCCTCGACGCCTCGATTCCTCGCCCCTGCGCATCCTCGTCCCTGCACATCGATCTGGTTGTCTTCGGTGCCGAGGCCAACGCCTCCGGCTCGCGTAGTCAAGCAGAGCCGCCCTGAACTGTCAAGCGCTCGCCGCCGCCGCATGCGCGACCCGCGCCGCAACCTGTGCATTGTGGACGAGCACTGCGAGATTGGTGGCGAGGGTCTCGCCTCCGGTCGCTTCCGCCGCCGTCGCAAGCAGCACCGGCGTGACATCCGGCCCCGTCACTCCTTCACGTGCGCAGCGGGAGAGACCTTCGGCGATCGCCGCCTCCATCGTCTCGCGCGGCAGCGCGTCCGACTCGGGCGGCGGCACGCAGAGGAGCATCCCGCGCGTCGGCATGATCGTCCGGTGCGCGGCGTGGATGCGCGCCGCTTCGCGCGCATCTCGCGCGGTCCCGGAGGTTCGCAGCGCCGACGAGCCGCGCGAGAGGAAGAGCGGGAAATCCCCCATTCCGTATCCGATCGTCGCGATGCCGAGGGTGTCGAGCATCTCGACCGTCGCGGGTACGTCGAGGATCGACTTCGCTCCGGCCGTGACGACCAGCACGCCTCCATCGCGAATCTCGAGGAGATCCGCGGAGATGTCGGGCCGCTCCGCGTAGCCCCGGTGGACGCCGCCGATTCCGCCGGTCGCGAAGATCGAGATCGGCTTCGGCGTCGCGCGTCCGCACGCGAGGATCGTGCCGGCCACGGTCGTCCCGCCGCTCGCACCCTGTGCGCAGGCCGCCGGAACGTCCCGCGACGAGATCTTGCGTACCTCGCGCATCGCCGCGAGAAGATCGACCTCGTCGTCGGTGAGTCCGATGACGAGCCTGCCGTGGAGCATGCCGACCGTCGCGGGCACGGCGCCTTCCGCGCGCACGGCGGCTGCGAGGGCGCGTCCGAGCGCGGCGTTCGCGGCGCGTCCGTCGAACGCGGCGCGCACCGAGGCCGGCGCCGCGTCGAAGTGCTTCGGCAGCTTCGACACCGGCGCGCGTGGAAGTCCGTGCGTGACCGCGGCGGTCTCGAGCGCGACGACGGGTCGCCCCGTCGCGAGCGCGTCGGCGACCTCGGGATGCACGCGGACGAAGCCTTCTGCCGGAGACATCGCGGTTCCGTTCAGCGTCGACGCGTCGCGGCGCGACCGCCGAGTCGGCGACCCGGCAGGGCGGTCGGCACGATGCCATCCGGGAACATGTTCGGATCGACCTCGGTGGCGGCGACCGGAACCTCAGGGCCGGCGTGGCGGTTGCGCGCCACCTGCGCCTCCTCGCGGCGCTTCGACTCGTACTCGCGCATCGCGGCGACGTCGGCGGGAATCGGACCGGGCTTGAAGTCGGTGTACTCGGTCACCGGGATCTCGACGTTCGCGAGCATCTCGATGTTGGTGAGCAGCTCGCCCTGGTCGGGCGCGACGAAGCTCCACGCCACGCCGCTGCGGCCGGCGCGCGCGGTGCGGCCGATCCGGTGGATGTAGACCTCCGGGTCCTCCGGCATGTCGTAGTTCACGACGTGCGTGATGTCGTCGACGTCGAGTCCGCGCGCGGCGAGGTCGCTCGCGACGAGCACCGAGAGATCGCCCTCGCGCAGACGGTCCATCACCTTGTCGCGCTTCTTCTGGTACATGTCGCCGTGCATCGCGTGCGCGTCGATCTTGTTCCGCTCGAGGAACTCGGTGACGTCGTCGACGGCGCGCTTCGTGCGGCAGAAGACGACGGTCAGGTGCGGCGTCTCCTTCTTGAGGAGATGGAGCAGCAGCCGCTTCTTGTCCCAGCGTTCGACGGTGAAGTAGCTCTGCTTCACCTGCGCGACCGTGAGGCTCTTCTCGAAGGTGACGATCTTCTCGGCGTCCTTCATGTAGCTGCGCGCGAGCTTCTCGATCTCGGGCGAGATCGTGGCCGAGACGAAGATCGTCTGCGGCGTCTTGCGCAGCCGGCCGAGGATCTTGCGGATGTCGTCGCGGAAGCCGATGTCGAGCATCCGGTCGACCTCGTCGAGGATCGCGAAGCGGAAGTGCTCGAAGGGGAGGATGCCGCGCTCAGCGAGGTCCATGACGCGGCCGGGCGTGCCGACGATGATCGGCGGACCCTTCTTGAGCTGCGGCACCTGCTTGTCGATCGGCTGGCCGCCGTACACGGCGACCGTCTGCACCTTGGCGAACGACCCCAGTTCCTGCAGCTCCTTCGCGACCTGGATGGCGAGTTCGCGCGTCGGGACGAGGACGAGCGCGCCGAAGGCCGCGTCCACGTCGAGCATCTGGAGGAGCGGCAGGCCGAAGGCCGCCGTCTTTCCGGTGCCCGTCTTCGCCTGCCCGAGCACGTCCTTGCCGGTCAGGGCGACGGGGATGAGCGCCGCCTGGATCTTGGTCGGGTGCTTGAACCCCCGCTGGGTGAGGCCCTCGAGTACCGCGGGCTTGAGGCCGAGGTCGGCGAAGGTCTTGGTGATGTCGAAGGTATCGGGGGAAGCGTTGTCCATCGGTGGGGGAGTCCGTCCCGGAGTCGACACGTCACTCGGAGAGTGACGAACCCCGGTCTTTCTGCGCGGCGCATCGGGCGTCGGCCTGATTGTTCGAGAGGGGTGATGGTAGAGCCTTTCGGAAGTCGATACAAATGCGCCTGCGGCGCGCGGAGGCCAGGAGGGCCGGCCGTGCGCACGATTCCGGACCCCACGGCGGGGCGCGGGCAGCCTCGAGGCACGACGCCATGCAGGACACGAGCTCGATCGACATCGACCTCTCCGCCATCGACCACAACATGGCTGCGGTGCGACGCGCGGTGGGCGACGCCTGCGCGCTCTGCCCGATCGTGAAGGCCGACGCGTACGGCCTCGGCGTCGGACGCGTCGCGCGCAGGCTCGTTTCGGCCGGTGCCGCGATGCTCGCCGTGTATTCGCTGCGTCAGGCGATCGAGACCGCCGCGGCCGTGAACGGTGCCGCGCCGGTGCTGGTCCTCATGCCGGTGACCGATCTGCCGCGCGAGGATGAACTCGTGCGACTGATGATCGCAGGCCAGCTGCACCTCACCGTGCACGACATGCCCGGGCTCGCCGCGCTCGACGCGGCCGCGCGGATGCATGGAGTCCGCCTGCCGATCCACCTCGAGATCGACGTCGGCATGAGCCGCGGCGGCGCGGCACCCGAGGAGGTTGGTCGCATCCTCCGCATGATCGACGGCAATCCGGCGTTCGAACTCGCCGGCATCTACGCGCACTTCAGCCACTCGCGTTTCGACGAGCAGCGCACGCGCGCGCAGCACGAGGTCTACGAGCGCACGATCGAGGCGAATCGCCGGTACGTTCCGGCGCACGTCCTCGAGCACGTCGCCAGCACCTACGCCCTCGCGCGCTCCGGCGAGTACCACCGCTCGATGGTCCGCTTCGGACTCGCGTGGCTCGGCTACGGGCTCGATGAACTCGAGGCGGATTCCCCGGTGCTTTCGCGCCAGGAGCTCCGTCCCGTGGTCCGCTGGACGAGTTCGATCGTGCAGGCGAGGACGGTCGTCGCGGGCACCAGCGTCGGCTACGGCGGCCGGTGGACGGCCGAACGCGACTCGACGATCGCGCTCGTACCCGTGGGATACGCCGACGGCTGGCCCGCGCCGCGGCATGCGGGCGCCGGCACGCAGTTCGTCTCGATCGAGGCGCCCGACGGCCGCCTCGTGCATGCGCCGGTCGTCGGCGCCGTGAACATGGACCAGATCACGATCGACGTGACCGGGCTCCATGCCGGCGACGTCCGCGACTGGATCGGCTGCGAGGTCGAGCTCGTGTCGCGCGATCCGATGGCGCCGAACCACCTGCCGCGGCTCGCCGCGCAGTCGGGCATCATCGTCCACGAACTCCTCACCCGCATGAACCCGCGCATCGCGCGGACGACGAGCCTCGGTTCCGGCTCGATTCCAGGCCCCATGCCCGTCTCCATCGAGGTGCTTGCCTCGGCCCGCGCCTCGCTCGACGGGCAGGCGCCGGCATTCCGAGCCAACGCGGCCGCCGGGTGAGCCGGACCGGACCGAACCGCGCATCGCTCCCTCCGTCCGGGAATCCGCCGCAGAATCGGCCCGATCGCCCCTTTTTGTGGGATCATCGCACAGCGGCTGCGTATCACGATCCTGCCGGCGGCGTCTGGGCCGTCGCTTTCGATCCAACCGGCCCGGCAACGTGTCGAGTTCGAGCGCATGCCACGCAAGGCGAGCTACACCCTCCCGACGATGGAAGCGCTTCCGGCGCGCGTGGCGTCGTCGACGCGCGAGGCGGTCGAGCTGCAGATGCGTGCGGCCGAGGCGATCATCCCATCGATCGATCCGTCGCGCTCCTACGCGCTCGGATCCACGCTCGAGCAGATCGTCGGCACCTCGCTATCGGGCGACGGCGCTCCCGTCGCGGGCGCGGCGCTGCGTGCGGACCTCGTCACGCTCGTCCTCGATCTCTCCGAGCGGCTCGCGCTCGACGGATCGGAGCGTCACGGTGGCGCGGCGACTCCCGAGGAACTCGCGCGCGAGATCGGCGTTGCGTCGAAGACGCTCCAGCGCTGGCGCCGCAACGGTCTCTGCGCCCACTGGATCCTCGACGGAGGACGGTCGCGCGTCGCGATCTACCGCGCGTCGCTCGAGGCGTTCCGCGTGTCGCATCCGAAGGAGTTCGCGCGCGCCTGCGCGTTCCGCCGCTTCGACGATTCGGAGCGCGCCCGGATGATCGAGGAGGGAAGGGCGCTCGTCGCGGACGGGCGATCGCTGAACCTCGCGGCGAAGGAACTCGCGGCGCGCTACGGACGATCGCACGAAGGGGTGCGGCTCCTCTTCCTCCGCGAGATCGGCGCCGGACGCGCGCCACGACGGAGCGTCGGGGAGCGCGCAGGGCGACTCGCCGAGCGGGCGTGGAGGCTCGGCGTCGATCCCGCGAGGATCGCGCAGCGCCTCGGCAAGAGCGAGTCGCTCGTGCGCACGCTCGTCGATCGGCGCCGCGCCGAGCTCCTGCGGGGCGTGCAGCCTTCGTGGGTCGAGCTCCCGACGTTCGAACTGCCGGGTGCGGATGAGACGATTCCCGCGGCGCCGGCCGTGCGGCGGCTTGCGCCGCTGGGTCTGGTCGACGGCGACGTGATCGCCTCGATCGCATCCGCGCGACGGATTCAGTCTGGTTTTCCGAAGGATGCGCGCGCGTCCGCCGAACGCGACGAGGTGCGTGCCGCGGCGATGCACTTCCTGCTGCGACGGGCCTCGAAGGCGATCGACGCGCTGCCGAAGTGGCCCGACCGCGCGCGCATCGACCAGATCGAGACCGATCTCCGCACGGCGCTGCGGCTCCGTGCCGCGCTCGTCGAGCGCGGGCTCGTGATCGCGCTCTGCCGCGCCGATCAGTACTGCCACGGCGGCCCGGAGCGGCTTCCCGGCGACGAACTCCGGGCGCTCGCGCGGGCGATCTCCCGGGCGGTGCGCGAGGTGGTGCATGCGTTCGATCCCTCCCGCCAGCGGTTCGACCGGATGGTCTCGCTGGCGGCCGACCTCGCGCTCGCGAAGCTGGTGAATGCCCGACGCAACGCGCGCGCGGCCGTGCGGCACCGGTCGGCCATCGAGGTGCGGCTTCTCGATGAAATCGCCCAGTGGCAGGGGCTGGTCGATCCGCTGGCGCATCACGCGACGCGGATCGCGGCGGAGTTCGCCGCGCGTGGTCCGAGCGCCGCGCAGGCGAGGCTGCTGGCGCGGCGATACGGATGGTGCGGCTTCGCGCCGGCGACCGTCGAGCGGCTCGCGCAGGAAGACCGCACGACGGTGGCGCTCATGTCGAAGCAGCTCCGCGACGCGGAGAATCTCTTCCGCGCCCGCGAAGCGTGACGCTCGAAAGCGGGCGAAAGGCACGACGACGAAAAGAACGACGACGGCTGCGTGGCAGCCGTCGTCGTTGGTTGGACATGATGCGCGCCAGAGGTCGCCGCCGTAGCGGCGACCGCTCCCATCAACGCTTGCTGAACTGGAAGCGGCGACGGGCGCCGGCCTGGCCGTACTTCTTGCGCTCGACCTTGCGGGCGTCGCGGGTGAGGAACGCGTTCTCGCGGAGGATCGGCTCGAGCGTTGAGTCGAAGCTCATGACCGCACGGCCAAGGCCGAGGATCGTGGCGCCGCACTGGCCGGTGGTTCCACCGCCGCACGCGTTCACCTTCACATCGACCTTGCCCTTGAGGCCGGTCTTGTCGAGCACCGCGAGGATGTTCTGCCTGTCGCGCTCCTCGACGAAGAACTCGGCGAAGTCCTTGCCGTTGACCTCGATTGCACCCGAGCCGTTCTTGACGCGCACGCGGGCGACGGCGGTCTTGCGCCGGCCGGTGCCCCAGTACCAGCCCTTCTGATCGGGGCCGCGGAGGATGCGCGTGGAGGTCGAGGTGGTCGTCGTGGTCTCTTCGGTCATGGCGTTTTTCGCAGTTGGGTTCGCCTTGCGGCGTCAAGGTGCTTCGTGAGGGAGTCGATCCTGCTCGTGGTCTTCGTCGGAATCGCGCCGGGGTGGTCGCTGCGCGGAATCCGCTCGTCGGTGCTTCAGTTCGCGCGGCGGTTCAGTTCGCGCGGCGGTTCAGTTCGCGCGGCGGGGGGCGCCCTTCATGCGGGAGCCCTTCTGCAGCGCGGCCTTGGTGATGATCGGCGCGCCGGAGTCGACCTTCGCGTCGAACGCGACGGGCTCCTGCGACGAGTGCGTGTGGCTCGCGCCCGCGAAGACGCGCAGGCGCGTCGAGAGCGAGCGGCCGAAGCGGCCCTTCGGAACCATGCGGAGGATCGCCTCGCTGACGAGACGCGCGGGGTTCGAGTCCATCTCCTGGCGGTACGAGCGGATCTTGAGACCACCCGGGTAGCCCGACCAGCGGCGACGGGTCTTCTGATCGAGCTTGCGGCCCGACAGGACGACCTTCGAGGCGTTGGTCACGATCACCGCGTCGCCGGAGACGACGCCGGGCGTGTAGTCGGGGCGGTGCTTGCCCATGAGGACCGTCGCGACTTCGGTCGCGAGGTGGCCGAGCGTCTTGCCTTCGGCATCGACGTGGCGCCAAACGGTCTTGATCTCACCGGGCTTTGCAATGTAGGTCTGACGGGGCATGGTCTGTCCGAATGATTCACCCGTGGCGGATCGCCGCGGAAGTGCAAGGTGTGCACGGATCGCCGTGCGGAGAATCGGCGAGGATACCAAGACCCCGGGGGGTGTCAAGATCGCAACGCTCATGGCGATGGCGCGCGGCATCCGACAATGAGCGAGTCGCGGGCTCGTTTGCTCCCGTTCGCGTCCAATAACAGCAGGAACTCATGCCGAACAAGACTCTCCGGCTCGCAACCACCTGGGCCGTCATCCTCGCGGTGTCCGCGCTCGTCGTCCTGCTGCAGCGCGTTCGAGGCGGCGCCGATCCCGAGGGAATGACGCAGCAGTCCGAACCCGCGCAGGTCGCGGCCGAGCCGCTGCGGATGGAGGCGGATCTTCTCGGGAAGATCGTCCTCGGCGGACACGAGTGGGCACCCACGTTGCCGACCGATCTCCTGCTGCAGAACGCGCAGCCGCTCGAGGCCGGCAATGCGAGCGAGCGGCTTGCGTATGCGATCCTCGTCGGCCGGCTCGACGGTTGGAGCCGAGGCGCCGAACTCGCCCGCGCGGTCGAAGTCGCGACGCCGGATGAGGGCGAGGGCGACGACGGCGCGGCCGATGCCGCCGCGATCGCGCGACGGAACGCGCTCAGGTCCGATGTCGTCGCGGCGCTCGACCAGCTGGCCGCGTCCGACGGCGACTTCGCCACCGTCGGCGACGAGACGCGCGAGCGGATCGAGGCCGATCTCGGCTTCTTCGGGCGTCTCCTTTCGCCGGATGGAGCGTCGGAGGCCTCGCGGGGATTCGGCGTCGTCATCTTCGCCGGAACGTGGTACGTCGGTGTGTTCCTCCTCGGGCTCCTCGCGCTCGTCGTGCTTGCGGGGCTCGTCGCGACGGGCCGCGTGAAGCCCGCGCTCGAACCGGCGACGGACGGACATCTCGCGCTCGTCCTCGGCGAGATGTTCGCGATCTGGATGGTCCTGTACCTCGCGCTCACGGTCGTGGCGCAGCTGGCGGCCTCGCTCCTCCCCGACGAGATCGCCTCGATCGGTGGGCTTCTCCTGTCGATCGGCGCGATGGGAGGCTCGCTCGTGGTGCTCGTCTATCCGCGGCTGCGCGGGATCTCCGCGGCCCACTTCCGCGCGGCGGTCGGGCTCCATGCGGGCCGCGGCGCGCTTGCGGAGGTCGGCTCCGGCGTCGCCTGCTACGTGAGCGCGGTGCCGATCCTCATCGTCGGCGGAATCATCTACTTCCTCCTCACCCTGATCGCGCAGGCGATCGCTGGCGAGCAGGCTCCGCCGTCGCACCCGGCGGTCGAGATGCTCGGCGGCGCGGGGGGACTCGAGATCGTCCTCCTCTTCATCCTCGCGAGCGTGATGGCGCCGATCGTCGAGGAGATCGCGTTCCGCGGCTTCCTCTATGGACATCTCCGCGCGACGGTCGCGCCGCGCGCGCGGTTCGCCTCCGCGCTGGCCGCCGCCGTCGTCTCGAGCGTGATCTTCGCCGCGATCCATCCGCAGGGACTGATGTTCGTGCCCGCGCTCGGCGGACTCGCGGTCGGCTTCTGCCTCTACCGCGAGATGCGGGGCAGCCTCGTGGCGCCGATGGTCGCGCACGGGATCAACAACGCGCTCACGCTTTCGCTTGGCCTGATGCTCCTTTGATCGCGCGAAGTGACCCTGTCTCAGCCCCCTCGGATGCACTCCGAGGGGAGCTGGCCAGAGCGAGTGCGCGTTCCACGCGAAAGCGAGCGAGGGCGGCGGCCGCGGCGAAGCCGCCCCGCCGCCTGTCGCGAGCGCTCACACCACGGCCCCCGAGGATTCACTCCGAGGGGCGCCGACCAGAGCGAGTGCGCGGCAAGAGCCGCGCGCGAGCGCTCAAACAGCGAGTGCTCATGTTCTTCGCGGTCGCCGCTGCGGCGGCGACCTTTGGCGCGTTCCACACGAAAGCGAGCGAGAGCGGCGGCCGCGGCGAAGCCGCCCCGCCGCCGGTCGCGAGCGCTCGCATCGCGGCCAGCCGCGATTCACTCGCGGC
>JBIIYI010000418.1:0-3126 GCA_044346895.1 Phycisphaerales bacterium | reverse complement strand
GCGCACGTGCGCGACGCGGATCCGATGCGCGCGCGAGATAAGGCGCGCGCGAGAGAGATCAGGCGCGCGCGCGCGGCGTCCGAGGCGTCGGCGCCGCTGGCAGCACGATCTCCACGGTCGTGCCCATGCCGGGCGCGGACGTGATCGAGAGGCGCCCCCCAGCCTCCTCGACGGCCCTCGACACCATCGCGAGCCCGAGCCCAGTGCCGCGACCCGAGGGCTTCGTCGTGAAGAACACCTCGCACGCCTGCGCCCGGACGGCGTCGCTCATGCCGATGCCGTTGTCGACGATCGCGATCCGGACCGCGCGTCGACGCTCGATCCGCGCCGGACCGAGCTCGATCTGGATCTCGCCTCCGCGTCCGTTCGCGCGATGGCGCTGGACGACGGCGTCGCGCGCGTTGACGACGAGATTGAGCACGATCTGCGTCAGGACGCTTGGATCGATGCGCGCGTCCGGGCATCGCGGATCGAGCGCCTCCTTGAAGCGCACCTCCCGCGGAAGCGCGGCGACGAGGAGTGGCGCCACGGTCGAAAACCACGTGGCAGGCACGGTGACGACGGGTTCCGTTGCGTTCGGAACTGCGGATGCGGTCGAATCGCGCGAGAGGAAGTGCATTCCGTCGGCGAGCTGGCGGAGGTACGCCACGCAACTTCGCATGGCATCGACGTGCTCTCGCTGGCGCTCGGCGTTCTCACGCCGGCGTTCGGCGGTTTCCCGATTCCGCCCGGCGTTCTCGCGCCTCCGCCCCGTCTTCACATGCTCCCGCTCCGCGGCCGCATCCGCGGCTCGTTCCGATCCGAGCGCCGCGAGCGCGTTGAGATGCGCCTGGATCGGGAGCAGGACGTTCTGCAGGTCGTGGCCGAGCCCCGCACCGAGCATTCCAAGGGAAGCGAGGCGATCCGCCGCGCGCATCCGGCGCTCGAACTCGATGCGCTCGCGCTCGTCGTGCATGAAGTAGACGACGCGCGGACTCGATCCGTTCGAGCCCTCCGTGCGGGTCGCGGTGCAGTGGACCCAAATCGGACCATCCCCCGCGCGCGCAAGCGCGAGTCGCGCGGATACCGAAGGCGACGTTCCCTCGATCAGCCGGCGGAAGAGCGCGAGGAACTCGCCGTCGGGAGCCTCCGTACGCGCCTCGCCATGCGCTTCCTCGCGTCCCTTCCGGAAGAAGCCGGCGAGTTCATCGCCCGCGAGTTCCGCCGCCCGCCGGCCGACCAGCGTCCCGAACGCCTGATTCGCCCGAAGGATCCGACCGCTCCAATCGGCCATCACGATCCCGAGCGCACGGTTCTCGAACAGCACCTCGAACTCGGCGCGCGCATCGTCGGCGGCGATCTGCACCCGGTGCAGTTCGCTCCTGCTGTCGACCACCATCACGATCCCGCCGATCGCGCCACCCGCGTCGCGCCAGGGACACGTGGACCACCGGAGCCACTGCACCGCCCCACGAGCGCGCACGAAGAGATCGAGTTCGGATGAGAGCGTTTCGCCGGCCAGGCTGCGACGATGCAGTTCGCGCCAGCGTTTCGGGATGTCGGGGAAGACCTCGTAGTGGCACTTCCCGACGAGCGCATGGGCTTCCAGTCCGTACTCGCGGCACCATGCGGCGCTCGCCGAGATGTAGCGCATCTCGAGATCGACGATCGCGATCGGCGTCGCGGCCGCCGCGACCTGCTCGACCAGGGCGCGACGGATCGGATCGCCGCCCGCTTCCGCCGACAACCCTGCCGTCCTCGCGTGATGGAGCGTTCTCTCGATGGCGTGCCTCCCGACCCGGCGTGCGCAGGGAGAGTGCGCAGCGAGGTGAGGATGCTCGTCCCATCCATCCGCACCCGCAAGGCCGAACGCATGGGGACTTCGCCCGATTCGGGGATCGTACGGCCCGGAACTGACAGTGGATCCGTCCCGCGCCGGCGCGAGTCCTGACGCGGATCCGACGCTCGACGTGCGGACGCTCCGACGGCCGCCGTGCGATCCGCGCGGCTCAGTAGTCGTAGCCGAGGAGCGCGAGATCCTCGCGGTAGCGCCGCATCGCGAGGGTGCGCGACCGGACGTCGTAGAGCTCGCGGTAGTGCGCATGGCGCGAGCGATGCGCGTGCGGGAGCCGCGGCCGCGCGGCCGGAGGAAGTCCGAGCAGGTCGCAGAGGCGTTCGAAGTCGTCCGCAAGACGCTCGAAGCGACCGACGAAGTCGACGAGCCGCGCGCCGTCGGGTGCGCAGATGAAGGGCGCCTGCGGCGCGACGTGCGGATGGTCGAGCGCGATCGTCGCGTCGACGAAGCGGCCGAACGGGAGACCGCGCAGCTCGATCCCGGCGTTCCGCGCACAGGCTCGGAGATCGGGATCGCCGCCCGCCCACGCCGACACGAGTCGGTCGAACGGGTTCCGCACGAAGGCGAAGGTCGTGAAGCGCGCGGCATCGGACGCGGAGGTGCCCGTCGCGACGACCGCCCGACGCAGGCGCACGACGTCGAGGTGCTGGAGATAGTTGATCGGCCCGGCGATCGTGCGGAGATCCTCGCTCGTCGCGCGCCCGTACAGACGCCCGCGGTCCTCGACGCGATGGTCGCCGTGCATCCCGAACGCGCGTTCGACGCTCGAACCGCCGCACTTCGGGATATGAACGAACATCGCGCGGAGTTCGCGTGAGACCGGCATGCGCGCGAGTGTAACGCGCACGCGACGCCGGCCGTAGGATGGCCGCATGCCCGAGGCCTCCGCGACCGAACAACCCGCATCGAGCGAACGGGGCGCCGAACGCGCCAGGCACGATGAAGGCCGCATCGGCCTGCGCGACCTCGTCGCGGCCGCCGTCGTCTTCGCCGTCGTCCTCGCGCTGCGGCTCGTGCTGCTGTCGAACGCTCCGGACGCCGCGTGGCCGCACTCGATCCTCTACGAGGGCGACGCGCCCGTGTGGGCCACGTGGGCCCAGCACCTCGCGCGCGGCGAGCCGTTCGAGGAGGACCTCGCGTTCCGGACGCCCGGCGTCGCGTTCCTGCTCGCCTGGCTTGGCGCGGACTCCGCGCCCTTCACCGCCGCGAAGGCGCTCTGGTGCGCGATGTCGGCGGCGACCGCGGCCGCCACCTACCTCGTGCTCGCGCGCTTCTTCACGCGCCGCGCCGGC
>JBIIYI010000417.1:0-3128 GCA_044346895.1 Phycisphaerales bacterium | reverse complement strand
CGCGGCCGGTTGCCGGAGCGCGCGCCGATCGCTCGGAGCGCGCATCGCTCGGGATGCACTTCGGATTGTCGCGATGCGGACGCCGACGTCACATGCGACGGAGAAACCGTTCGCACCGCATCAGGACCAAGAGCAGGGGCGGCGTTCGCCGCGATCCTCGATTGTGCTCGTTTTCGGCTGTTTTTCAGCCGTTTTCGAGCCGCATCGATGTTGGCACCGTGGTCGGATCAGGACTCGGTTGCCGTGCGGATTGCTCCGCCGCTCTTGATGCTGACGCATGCAATATAGCATCGGAATCGTCAGACGCGAACTTCTCGATCGAAGGAAATCGAAGATTCCGAAGATCGCCGTCGCGTCAGACCGCGCGCTCCCACGTGGTGCCCTGCGGCCCATCCTTGATGCGCACGCCGAGCGCGGTCAGCTCGTCGCGCACGCGATCGCTCTCGGCCCAGTCCTTCGCGGCGCGCGCGGCCTTCCGCCGTTCGAGCAGCTCGTCGACGATGCCGCGCGCAGGCTCCTCGGCTGGCGCCTCGCCGCGAAACCTCCACGTACGTCGATCGCCAGTTCGCAGGGACTGCATCCGAGCCGCATCGAGTGCGCCTTCGGAGAGGCATCGCATGGACGAGACGGGCCGCGACGCACGACGAAGCGGGAGTCGAGTCCAGAGATCCTTGCGCCGCACGATGCGGAAGGAAGCTCCACGGCGGCGGATTCCCCGCTCGAGCGCAACGCACTCGGACGCGGCATGCGGCGGCGACGAGCATGACTCGCCGCAGGGTCGACCGTACCCGTCGATGCATCCGCGGCACCCCGCATACCGTGGCGCGGTCGGATCCCCGATGCTCCGACCCGCATCGTCGACGACCGCTTCGAACTCGATCTCCGGTCGGATCGGAACGCCGCATCGGCGGTGTCCGAAAGCGACGCGCACGGCTTCCGTCGCGCACCGGATCCCTCGCGCGATGACCGACGAGTCCGAGTCGAGGCTCCGTTCAAGGGCGCGGTCAAGGTTCGGTTCGAGGGCCCATACAAGGGCCCATACAAGGGCGCGTTCAAGGTTCCGTTCGAAGTTCCGTTCGAGATCCTGCCCGCAGACGGCATCCTCTTCATCGGGTCGGTCTGCTGCGCGGGCGAAGTTCGCCATGCCTGCGGCGCACGTGCCGCACCCGTCCGTCCGGGACGAGCGACCTCGCGAGGGAGTCCGTGAAGTTTCGGTGCATCGATTCGAGCGTTTGGCAGCGGAGTCGCGCGTCTGTACACTCGACTCGTGAGTCGTTCTGAAGCAAGCCGTCGACCGATCATCGCAGGTGTTGACTTCCGCAACTGGAATCTCGGCGTCAGCGCGCTCGGCCTCAGCGCCGAGGCGCTCCTCCATCCGCGCCTCGGCGCGTGCGATGCCTTCGACTGGCGTCGGGGGCGCCGGGCCGCCGATGGCGAGATCGCGCGCCACGCCGGAATCGCGCCTGGAGCGGACTCGAGCACCGGCCATCGGCCCGGTCCGTTCGACATCGTCGGCTGGAGCATGACGAGAAAGTTCTGGCGTTCGGATTCCGCACTCCTCTCGGAAATGGCGCGGTGGACCGGTCTGCCCCTCGGCGTGGGGGCGCGCGCGATCGCGGCATCGAGCGCGGTCCTCGATGCGAGCGGAGGCGACAGCTTCGCCGACATCTACGGCGCACGCAGATTCGCCCGCGTGACGATGCCCAAGCAGCTCGCTCTCGCGCTCAGGCGGCCGCTCGTGCTCCTTCCGCAGACCTACGGTCCCTACCGCGATCCGAAGTTGCGCGCGATCGCCGGCGACATCGTGGCGCGCGCAACGTGCGCCGTTGCCCGTGACGCGCGGAGCTACGAGGTGCTCAGGGAGATCGCCGGCAGCCGTTTCGATCCGTCGAAGCATCTCCTCGGAACCGACATGGCCTTCCGTCTGCCGACGATCGATCCTGCTCCGCAGGTTCTCGAGGTGGTCGATCGGGCACGCACGATCGCGCAGGGCGCCGCCGTCGCGGGTTTCAACATCAGCGGCCTCATCGCGAACGAGCCGGACACGTGGCGGACGTATGGTTTCCGCGACGACTACTTCACGACCTGCGTCGAGTTGGTCTCCCGGCTTCTCTCAGCCGGTGCCGGTTGCGTCGTGATCCTGCCGCACGTGATCGTCCCCGGGGGCGCCGCGACCGAGTCCGACATCCATGCGAGCGAGCGACTTCGATCCACCCTTCCGAAGTCCGAACGGGAGCGCGTGCTGATCGCGCAGGGATACGCATTCCCGACCGAGGCGAAGGCGCTCATCCGTCGGTTCGACTGGTTCAGCGGTTCACGCCTGCACGCGACGATCGGTGCGCTCTCGAACGGCGTTTCCACGGCGACGATCGCGTACAGCGACAAGGCACGCGGGATCTTCGAGGCGCTTGGAGTCGGCGACGCGGTGGCGGATCCACGGGTGCTGTCGGGGACGGAGGTCGTCGAGCATCAGGTGAGGTGCTTCACCGAACGTGATCGCCACCGCACGGCTATCGCCGAACGCCTGCCCGGCGTGCTCGCGGTGGCCGACAGGCAGATGGACGACATCTGCCGGCTCCTCAGTTCTGGTGCCAGGCACCAACCGCGCACCAACCGCGCACCAACCTGAGACACCGGGTTGGTGCGCGGTCGATGCTGCATCTAGCTGTATGCGGCTTCAAGTCCGGCGTCGATCGATCGGGCTCGAAAGAGCCAGGTCACCGTCTGGAGTTCATGCTCCTCCAACTCGAGACCCAGCGTCTCGCTCCAGCGGTCGGGATCCGCGAGAGTTCCACGCACATCGCGGTCGATGAAGGGCCAGCGCTTTCCCCGGGCACAGTGAGTTCCCGCGCTCGACCACTCCCAGTCGGTCGCGCATGTCACGATCCCTGCTGCCACCGGATTGCGCTCGATGTAGCGGAGTGCGTTGACGGCATGCGATTCCGACATGGGCTCGGAGAAGAACCGTCCCTCCCAGTTCGTACCGAACGTCCCCGAACGTGCATTCAGGAACTCCGAGTACTTACGGTGCGCCTGACCGAAGCATCGCGAGATCGACTTCAGGCTCGACGGAACCACGATGAAGTGCACGTGGTTGCGCATCAGGCAGAAGCCCGCAACCCCCACTC
>JBIIYI010000416.1:0-3136 GCA_044346895.1 Phycisphaerales bacterium | reverse complement strand
GGACCGGACCCCATCATGAGTCCCGTCGCCTGATTGATCTGCTTGTCCTCGAAGCGCGAGAAGTAGGCCTTGGGCAGGACCGCCACGCCGAGCGCGTTGATCACGTTCGTGAAGAGCGGCTCCTTGAAGACGAACTCGACCGTGAGGTCGTCGATCACCTTCACGTCCTTGAGGTTGTCCATCGTGCTGCGCGTGCGTTCCGCCTCGATCAGCGGGTTGAGGATGTAGTCCATGTACGTCCAGCGGACGTCTTCGGATGTCACCGGCGAACCGTCGCTGAAGCGCGCCCGCGGATTGATGTGCGCGCGGACCCAGAGGCCGTCGGGGTCGACCTGCCACGCGTCGGCAAGCTGGCCCTGCAGCTTGAGCGTCTTCGGATTGAACGTGGCGAGCGACTCGCAGACGCGCTCGAGGACGCGCGTGTAGTAGACGTCGCCGCCGATGAAGGGGACGAGCTTCGCCGGCTGCGCCTCGAACAAGTCGACGAACTCGCCTCCGACGGCGAAGCCCGGAACGCCCGATGGATCGGTCTCGGGCGCGGGCGCCGGCCAGCGCTCGATCCGGACGCCGGGACGGGCCCACGCGTCGCCTGCGGGAGCCTCGGCGCCCGACGACGACTGCCCGCCGGACGCGACGACCACCGTCGGGCGCTCGGAGAAGCCCTTCTCGACGATGCGCTGGAGCTGCATCGACTGCTGCTCGATCTCGCCGAGCTTCGAGCGCGTCGCCTCGAGCGCGAGCTCCATCCTGGTCTTCTGGACCATCGAGAGGAGCACCGCGAGCAGCACGACGAGGAGCAGCGCGATCGTGAGGAAATCCTTGATGCCGAAACGGTTGTTCATGGGGTCGCCTTCCCCGATCCGGGGGCGACCATCCTACCGCGGGATTCTCGATTTCCCCCGAGCGCGGAACTTTTTCCGGGACTTCCCCCGACGCCCGCGGCCGGCGGAAACGGCGCGCCGATGCCGGCGCGGCGAGGACGGCGGCGGCTCAGGCCACCCGTCGACCACGCATGGGGTCGAAGCGCTCGCGCAGCTCGTCGCCGAGGAAGTTCAGCGAGACGAGCGTCAGCGCGATCGCGAGGCACGGCGCGGCGAGAAGCCACCACCTGCTCTCGACCGTATTGAGTTCCCCGAGCCCGTCCGCAGCCATGTTGCCCCAGCTCGGCACCGGTTCGCGGACCCCGATCCCGAGGAACGAGAGGAAGCTCTCGGAGAGGATCGCCGCCGGCACTGCGAGCGCGGCGTACACCGCGATCGGTCCGATCAGGTTCGGCAGAAGATGCCGCGTGAACTGGCGCGTCGGTCCGACGCCGATCGCTCGGCACGACTCCATGAAGGGCTTCGCGCGGAGCGCCATCACCTGACCGCGGATCACGCGCGCCATCGTCAGCCAGCTCAGCCCGCCGATCGCGATGAGGAGCGTGGCGATGTTGATCGCCTGGCGCGCGGCGGGCGCGAGATCCGCGCCCTGCTTCTCGAGGATCCCGTCGACGGCCACCGCGAGGAGGACGACGAGCAGGATCGACGGAAGCCCGAAGAGGATGTCGACGATGCGCATCAGGACCGCATCGACGCGCCCTCCCGCGGCACCCGCGATCGAGCCGTAGGTCGTGCCGACGATCACCGCGATCGCGGCCGCGGACAGTCCGACGAGCAGGCTGATCGATCCTCCGACGAGGATGCGCGCGAGCACGTCGCGGCCGAGTTTGTCGGTGCCGAGCACGCGCCCGGGCACGTACTGACCGGCCGCGCGCGCCTCGTCGATGCGCGCGGCTTCCTCGGTCGACAGCGTCTTCCAGGCCGGAGGGAGCAGGTTGAGCGAGAGATTCGACGCCTCGTAGCGCGGCATCTCGGTCGCGCCGGTCGACACACCGCCCGCGCTCCAGGGGAGACTCGCCACGCAGGCGAGCAGGATGAAGCCGAGCACCGCCGCACCGATCCGGCCTGCGCGGCCAAGTCGCGCGCGGGAAGTCGTGCGCAGATGCGAAGGGTTCGCGACCGCCGTTGCCATGCGGCGGATCTTACGGATTGCCGCGCGGAGCGTCGGATGACGGCGCGGCCGAGTCGCGCGGCGTGGCCGAGTCGCGCGGCGTGGCCGAGTCGCGCGGCGTGGCCGAGTCGCGCGGCGCGGCCGAATCGCGCGGCGTGCCCGCTCCATCGCGCGGGCCGCGCCGATCGTCACGTCCGCCGCGCCGCTCGCCCTGCGGGTCGGACTCGCCCTCCGGCCCCAAGCCTCTCTGATCCGAACCACGCTGCTCCGGCGATCGCGGCGCGAGCACGCGCGCCTTGATCTCCTCGGCGAGTTGCGCGGTTTCCGCGGCGTCGCGCTCGATGGCGCCGCGCATCTCCGCGATCCGCGCCTCGATCGCGACGAGTTCCTCGCGCCGGACCGCCATCGTCGCCTCGATCTGACGCGCGACCGCCGCATCGAGCGCGGCGCGCAGCGCGGCCAGGCGCTCGTCGGCCGCCGCCGAGGCGGCGCCCGCGGCATCGCCCGCTTCGGCTCGCTCCGCCTGCGCCTTCTTGAGTTCCTCGCCGGCGCGGGCGGTCTCGCCCTGCGCACGGAGTTCGGCGACCTTCAGTTCGAACAGCCGGGGCGCGCGTTCCTCGAGGAGGAGAAGGCCGAAGAGTCGACGGCCAGCCGTGCGGAGCGCAGCCTTCAACTGCGCCGGATCCTGCTCGGCGCGCGCGGCGAGCGTGCGTCCCCAGTCCTCCGATACGCGCCGTGCGACCGCGATCGCGCGCGCGAGCTCCTCGTCGGTGATCTCGCGCCGCGAAAGGTCGCCGCCCGGCATGTCGCCCGTCACGAGACCTTCGATCAGTCCCCGTTCACGCGTCCCGAAGCCACCGGCGCGCGGCCAGTCGGGCGGCAGCGGCATCGCCCCGCGCGCTCCGCGGTCCCGTCGCGCGGGAGCGCGCCCTTCCTCGCCCGCAGTGTCGGTCGATGGCGGCGTCGAAGGCGGTTCCTGCCCCGTCGCATCCTGCTGCCCCGTCGCATCCTGCTGCCCCGTCGCATCCTGCTGCGCAGAGGCGGCCCGGCCGAACGCCGAGGCTCCGAGCGCGATCGAAAGCGCGACGATGGCAACCGAAGCGGAGATGCTCGACACGCGGCGGACGCGCTCTTCGCGGGCCGC
>JBIIYI010000049.1:0-10978 GCA_044346895.1 Phycisphaerales bacterium | reverse complement strand
GCGATGACCCTGAGCGGCGCGCGATGACCCTGAGCGGCGCGCGATGACCCTGAGCGGCGCGCGATGACCCTGAGCGGCGCGCGATGACCCTGAGCGGCGCGCGATGACCCTGCGCGGCGCGCGATGACCCTGCGCGGCGCGCGATGACCCTGCGCGGCGCGCGAAGTCCTTGAGCGGCGCGCGATCAGCGCCGACGGCTGAGCGCGCGGTCCATGTCGCGACGGTCCTCGCGCTTCGCGATGTCGGCACGCTTGTCGTGGGCCTTCTTGCCGAGGCCGATGCCGACGAGCAGTTTCGCGCGTCCCTTCACCCAGTAGATCTTCAGCGGAACGATCGTCGCGCCCTGCTTCTTCGCCTCGGTGGTGAACTTCGCGATCTCGCGCGCATGCGCAAGGAGCCTGCGGGGCCGGTTGGGCACGTGCTGCCGATGCGCGCCGGCCGGCGGGTACTCGGCGATCGTGACGTTGAGCAGCGTCCACTGCGGCGGGTCGCCGTCCGCCCGAATCCAACCCTCGGACAGGCTCGCCTGTCCCTGGCGGAGGCTCTTCACCTCGGTGCCGACCAGCTGGATCCCGCACTCAAGGGTTTCCGCGATCGCGTAATCATGACGCGACTTCCGGTTTTCGATGACCGGTTCCCTGTCGGAGAGGTTGTCCTTGCGCGACTTGGCCATCGACGATCGACCTTCCGGCACACCGACCTTCCGGCATGAGCGCCGGCAACCGACTCCTTCAACCCGCCCGGATGGAGACTCCGGATGGAGGTTCCCCGCGATTGACCCGGGGACGGAGTTCCCGGCCGGACTCCGGAGCATTCTCGGATGCACCATGGCCCGCGAAGAGTCGGAGAGGTCCCGAAAACCCGCCTCGTCCCCGCACAAACCTCCGGAAAGTCGACCAAATGGGGGATCGAAATGCCCGACTCGACGAAGGTGCAGCAAGATAACGCACTCGGAGATCTCCGAGGGCGTTGTTCCGGACTCGAGCCGCGTCTCGGCTCGGTTCTTCAAACCGCTCGCAAAGGGAGCCCATCCACCTCCGCCGAGCCCTTCGGCGCGGATGACGCCTCCGGCGCCTCGGCGTGAAGCCCGTTCGAGTGTGGTTCCGTCAGTTTCGAGTCCCGATTGCGTTCACGACCCGTCTCCGATCCTGCAGGAGTCTCGATGCGTTCGTCCTCTCCCTTCACGTCCGTGACGGCTGCCTTCATCCTGTCGGCAGCTTCCTTTGCCTCGTCCGCCCACGGCCAGGTCGCTCCGGGCGGCATCACCGCACTGCCCGGTCCGATCGTCGGCGGCGCCGCGGCGGAACTCGCCCGCACCGCGTTCCTCGAGACGCACCCCGGGACCGGAACCTTCTACAACGAGGGCACGATCAGCCGCGTCTATGGATCGGCATTCTCGAGCGGTCCGAACGCGGTGGCCAGCGCCGAACGCTTCCTGCGCGCGCACGCCGCGATGTTCGGCAGCTCGTTCGAGCAGCTCCTCCCGATCGGTCCGAACGGTGACGGCACGCACGTCCTCCCGATGGGCTATCGCGCCGAAGAGGACGCGTACCGCTTCTCGCTCGTCGGCTACACCCAGTTCCTGAACGGCGTTCCCGTGTTCCGCGGCAGCGTGCGCTGCCTCGTCCGCAACGAGCCGGGCTACCCGCTGGTCCTCGTGTCGAACGAACTGCGCGACGTGAGCGCGCTGGTCGGCAACCCGAAGGTCCGTCCGGTCGCCCCGTCGAAGCTCGACCTCAAGAAGGTCTCGCGCGCGCCGATGAACCAGTTCGGCCCGGGCGCGACCGTGTCGGAGGCGGAGCAGGTCATCTGGGCGGGCTACGACAACGCCCCCGCCGCCGCGCCGCGCCTCGCGACCAAGTTCATTGTGGAGGGAACGGGCGTCTTCGACCGCGACCTCTACCAGAAGATGCTGTACGTCGTCGACAACGAGACGGGCAAGATCCTCTTCCAGGAGGATCAGGTCCTGCACGCCGACGTCAACGTGACCGTGACGGGCGTCGCCACGCAGGGCGCTGCCGCCGGCGCATGCAACACGGAAGCCTCGACCCCGCTCCCGTACGCGCGCGTCACCTACGGTGCGACCACGCTCTACGCGAACGCCGCGGGCGCGCTGACGATCCCGAACATCACCGCTAGCACCAACTTCACGTCGACGGTCTCCGGCCAGTGGTTCGCCGTCAACGACGTCGCCAACGGCTCGATCGGCACCCTCACGCAGGCGAGCGCCGGCGGCGCGCTGAGCTTCGTCCACAACGCGGCGAACACCGTCGAGGACCAGCTGGCCGAGGTCAACGCCTACGTCCACGCGAACTACATCCGCGACACCGCGCTCGCGGCGAACCCGTCGTACCCCTCGATCGGCTCGCAGGCGAGCTGGCCGATCAACGTGCAGGTCTCCGGTTCCTGCAACGCGTTCTACAACGGCTCCTCGATCAACTTCTACCCGGCTGGCGGCGGCTGCAACAACACCGCCTTCAGCCAGGTCGTGCACCACGAGTACGGACACCACCTCGTCAACCGCGCGGGCTCGGGCCAGGGCGAGTTCGGCGAAGGCTACGGCGACGTGTGCAGCGTGCTCGTCTCGGACGACCCGCGCCTCGCGATCGGCTTCCAGACCTGCGGCACCGGCATCCGCAACGCGGACAACACCTGCCAGTTCTCGGCGACCGGCTGCTCGAGCTGCGGCAGCGCGATCCACTCGTGCGGCCAGCTGCTCTCCGGCTGCTTCTGGGATCTCCGCGACAACCTCCTCGCGAGCCAGCCCGCGACCTACCGCACCACGCTCGCGAACCTCGCGATCGACTCGGTGCTGCTCCACACGGGTACGAGCATCAACGCGGACATCACGATCGACGTGCTGACCGTCGACGACAACGACGGCAACATCAACAACGGCACGCCGAACTACACCGCGATCAACAACGCGTTCACGGCGCACGGCCTCCCCGGCCCGGCGCTCCAGCTGATCGGCTTCTCGTTCCCGTCGGGACGTCCGTCGTTCACGGCTCCCGCGGGCGGCACGACCCTCGACTTCAACGTCGTCGCGCTCGCCGGAACCCCGGCGGCGAACTCGGGCAAGCTCTTCTACCGCATCGGCTCGACCGGCTCGTTCACCCAGGTGAACGCGACCCAGCTCGCGGCGAACAGCTACCGCGCGGTGTTCCCGGCGTTCCCCTGCGGCAGCCCCGTGCAGTACTACGTGTCGGCGAACGCGACGTCGGGCGCGTCGGCAACCGATCCGCTCGACGCTCCCGTCAGCCTCTTCGCCGCGGTCGCCGCGACCGGGCTCACGGAGTCCTTCGCGGACGACGTGGAGACGAACCTCGGCTGGTCGCTGACCACCGTGGGTGACACCGCGACGGCCGGTCTGTGGACCCGCGGCGATCCGCTGGGCACCCTCAGCGGCACGACGCAGGTGCAGCCCGAGAACGACGTGACCGCAGGCGCAGGCGTGAACTGCTTCTTCACCGGTCAGGGCGTTGCTGGCGGAACCCTCGGACAGGCCGATGTCGACGGTGGAGTCACCACGCTCACCTCGCCGACGATGGATGCTTCCGGAGGCGAGGCCTACGTGAGCTACAGCCGCTGGTACTCGAACCAGCAGGGCGGCGCGCCGAACGCCGACACCTTCCGCGTGCAGATCTCGAACAACAACGGAACCACGTGGTTTCCGCTCGAGACGGTCGGACCGACCGGCGCCGAGGTCAACGGCGGATGGATCGCGAAGGAGTTCCGCGTGGCTGATTTCGTGGCCCCGACGAACCAGATCAAGATCCGCTTCATCGCCGATGACGCCGGTCAGGGTTCGCTGATCGAGGCCGCGGTCGACGAGGTTCGCCTCCGCAAGATCGTCTGCGGCAACCCAGCCGATCTGAACGGCGACGGCTCGATCGACGCCGCCGACCTCGCGATCCTTCTCAGCAACTGGGGTGTCGGCGGCATTGGCGACCTCAACGGCGACGGCAGCGTCGAGGCGAGCGACCTCGCCGCGCTCCTGGCGGCCTGGGGCTGATCCAACCCCGACGACAGCGTCTTCTCCCCCGCGGGGCCCGTCCGGGCCCCGCGGTTTTTCTTCCCGAGTCTCCCGCGGCGAAACTGGCTTGCCCCGATGCCCGGCTTCGGCTATCTTCTCCCTCCCCCAACGACTCGCGTCATGCGGGGCCACCTGCCCAGGTGGCGGAATTGGCAGACGCGCCAGCTTGAGGTGCTGGTGGTGTAACAACCTTGGAGGTTCGAGTCCTCTCCTGGGCATTGCGAACAACCCGGCCGAAAGGCCGGGTTGTTGCTTTGGCGAGCATGCGGAACCCGGCGGTTCACACGCCGCGCGTGCCGGGATCCCAGATCAGCTTGTGCAGCTGGGTCTGCTGACGCACCGGCAGGTTGTCCGCGAGGATCCACTCGGCGAGCGTGCGCGGGTCGAGCCCAGGGCACCCGAGGATCTCGAGCCCCTTCTTCTGCGGGAACGCGGGACTCATGAGCACGGCCGCGCAGCGCTCGGCAAGCCGATGCTCGGCGATCTGCGCACGCGCCCACTCGTAGTCGGCGCGGTCGGTGACGACGAACTTCACCTCGTCGCGCGGACGGAGATCGTCGAGGTTCGAACGAAGGTTGCGCGCGCACTCGCCGGAACCCGGCGTCTTGAGATCGAGGATGCGGATCGCGTCGGGATGGCAGGGCGCGATGTCAACCGCGCCCGACGTCTCGATGAGGACGGTGATCCCCCGCTCGCAGAGCACGCGGATCAGATCGAACGCGCGCTTCTGGGCGAGCGGTTCCCCGCCGGTCATCTCGACGATCCGCGCGCCGCTCCGCTCGATCTCGGCGAGGATCTCGCCCATCGTGCGCGGCGAACCCTCGCGGAACGCGTACTCGGTGTCGCAGTAGTGGCATCGCAGCGGGCAGCCGGTGAGCCGGACGAAGAAGCACGGACAGCCGGCCCAGGTCGACTCGCCCTGGATCGAGAAGAAGAGTTCGTTCACCCGCAGCGTCTGCTGCAGGAACTCGCTCGAGAGGCCTTCTGACAGTCCCGCCATCGATCCTCCGCACGTCCTACCTTCCGCGCCCTTCGGAAACCCGCCTTCGGCCGGCCGTCGGACTCAGTACACCCACGCCTCGACGCGCGCCTGCTGCTCGAACTCCGGCGGAACACCGCCCTCGATGAGCGGCAGGGTGAGGATCAGCGCATCGAGGAGGTCGCCCTCCTCGTCGTGGATCGCCTCGACCGCCGTCTCCGAGGCGATCTCGAGGCCCTCCTTCCGCAGGAGCCGCACGAACTCTTCGCGCAGCCGGCGCGGCGGTTCGCCGCCGCCCTTGTAGCCCTTGAAGGACCAGCCGTGGTGGCGAAGGACGCTCGAAGGGCAGCCCTCGCAGACCCGCACCGCTGGTGCGGCACCCGAGGCGCCGACCACCGGATCGATCGCGACGCCCTCGCGCGCGAGCGGCAGCAGCACCTCGGTGATGACCGTGAAGGTCTGCTTGAAGACGCGCAGGTTCATCGGCGCCATCGGCGTCGACAGCGCGCGGTCGCACGCCCGCTTCGGCTCGCGCCGCGAGAGGTCGCGCATGGCGCCGCGCCAGGCGCGCGCGTTCGGGAAGGTGTCCATCCACGCGGCGATCTTCATCCACGAGAGTTCGCCCTCGAGCCCGTCCGGCCGCGCTTCCGCGAAGCACTCGACCGGCAGCCCGAAGGGCGCGTCGATGCGCCAGATGTGCCGCCGACCGTCGTCGCGACTGGCGAGGATCGCCTTGCGGAGGCCGTTGCGATCGACGCGCGGGCGCACCGCGACCGCGCTGCGCGGCGCGAGTTCGCGCTCGGCGATGCGGATCTTCGCGGCACCTCCGCCGTCGGCCCCGGAGAAGTCGACGCCGTGGATGATGGTGGAGCCGGCGGATGCGACCGCGGCTTGGCTTGCGTGCTTCATGTGGTTCCGGGATGGCGGCGCGCGTCGGGCGCCGCGAAGTGGTTCGGGAAGGGTGAGTGAAGACGGACGGGACGGCGCGTCACGCGCGTGTCGGACGGTGACGCGGTCGCGGCCTCGAAATCGGTTTCGGCATCAGCCGAGGCCGCAACTGCCCATCGGCTTGCCGCAGCCGCAGCCGGCGGAGTGGACGTGGCCGCCGGACGACGCGCCTGAGGAATACGGGCCCGAGGAAGATTCGCCCGACGCCGCGCCGCTGACGCCGAAGACCGAGAGCCGACGGCGGAACTTCCGTCCGCGACCCGCCGGATCCTCGACCGGCGCATCGGCATCCTTCATGCTGCGCAGGAGCTCGATGACCTCTCCGTCCTCGACCGCTTCGTACTCGTAGATGGGCATCCCGTCAGAATAGCGGCCCGCCCGTACACTGCGTCGATGGAAGGCGACCGAAAGAGCGTCCGAAAGCCTCGCGCGAAGACGCGCACCCACGACTTCACCGACCGGAACCGCGGCATCCGCCTGCAGAAGGCGCTTGCCGATGCCGGCGTGGCCGCGCGGCGCGACTGCGAGGAACTGGTGCTGTCCGGCGCCGTGACCGTGAACGGCCACACCGTCGACACGCTCCCGGCCTGGGTCGATCCGGCCACCGACCGGATCGAGGTGTACGGCCGGCCGATCCGCCGGTCGGAGGAGCACGTCTACGTGGTGCTCTTCAAGCCACGCGGAACGGTCTGCACCAACAGCGATCCCGAGGGCCGCGCGCGCGCGATCGACCTCGTGCGGCATCCATCGCGCGCGCGCCTCTACTGCGTCGGTCGCCTCGACATCGACACGTCGGGGCTGCTCGTGCTGACCAACGACGGCGAGTTCGCCAACCGGCTCACGCACCCGCGCTACGGCGTGGCGAAGGGCTACGACGTGACGCTCGACGGAAGCCTCGGCGAGGCGGAGATCGCGCGCCTCGAGCGCGAGATCTTCCGCCGCGATCGCGCCGGAAGCGTGCGCGGCGCGAGTTCGCTCAAGCTCATCAACCGCGAGGCGGACAAGACCGTCGTCCATCTCGAGCTCTGCGAGCATCGCAACCTCCAGATCCGTCCGCTGATGCTCGAACTTGGTCATCCGGTGAAGAAGCTCCGGCGGACGAGCTTCGGGCCGCTGAGGCTGAAGGGACTGGCCGTCGGCGAGTGGCGCGACCTGACGCCGAAGGAGATCGAGATCCTGCGCAGCGCGTCGCGCGGAGGCGGAGGCCAGGCGCTCGCGCCGAAGGCGCCGAAGCGCTCGATGGTGGAGCTCGCCGCGGCGCGCGAGGCGCGGGCTGCGGCACTCGCCCCGTCGAAACCGACCGACTCGTCGGCTGTCGCGGGTTCCACCGATCGGGCGAGGGCGTCGTCGGACGATGCTGCGCGCGGTGCAACGCGCGGAGATGCACGCGGCGCAGCGCGTGGCGATGTACGCGGCGCAGCGCGTGGCGATGTACGCGGCGCAGCGCGTGGTAATGCGCGCGGCGCAGCGCGTGGTGATGCACGAGGCGCAGCGCGTGGTGATGCACGCGGCGCAGCGCGTGGCGATGCACGCGGCGCAGCGCGTGGTGATGCACGCGGCGCAGCGCGTGGTGATGCGCGTGGCGATGCACGTGGCGGAGCGCGCGGCGACGCACGCGGCGACGCACGTGGCGGAGCGCGCGCAACACGCGGCGCCGCTCAGCGCGTGACGTCCGGACCAAGACGCCCGAGCGTCGGTGGCGCCGGCGGAGCATCGAACGACGCGGGGCGCGGATTCTCGCGCGATGGAGCGCGCGGCTCCTCGAAGGACACGCGCGGTTCCGCGCGCACACCCGGGCGTTCGAACGACCGCGGCGGCGGCGAAGCGCGTGCGCGCGGCGGCGAAACGCGTGCGCGCGGCGGGGAAACGCGTGCGCGCGGCGGCGAAACGCGTGCGCGCGGCGGGGAACGCCGACAGTCCCGCAACGGCCGCTCGCCCAAGGGGCGCGGTCGATGAAGCGCGCGGCGGTCGCCCCGACGGCGTTCCTCGCGCTCGCGTGCGCGCACGTCGGTGTCGCCCGCGACCTCGATCCCGCGGAGCGATCCCCGGCCGAGGCGCGCGTTGCAGCGGCCGGCTACAGCGGCATCGATCTCGTCGAGCGCCCTGAGGGACTCATGGTCTGGCGCGTCAAGCCCGGCCCGCTCGACGGCGACTTCCTCGCATCCGCGACGCTTGCGCGGGGCGATGTGATCGTCGAGATCGATGGCGCTCCGGCCACGCTGGCGCTGTGGCGCGCGAAGCACGCGCAGCCCGCTGGAACGGCCGTCTCGCTGCGCGCGCGCGCGGGTTCGCCTCGCGGATGGCGCGGCCAACCCGCGGCCGAAGGGGCGGTGCAGGAAGTCGCGCTCAAGCTCGAGGACGAGACGCTCTGGCGCGGGCTCCTCCAGCGCGGCGAACTCCCTCCGCTCGGGCAACCGACGGCCTCCGCCGACGTGCGCGCCTCCGACGATCGCGCGCTGCTTGCGGAGGCGGTGGGCCACCTCGGCCCCGAGGCGCAGGCCCGCGCCGCGAGGCTGCGCGCGCTCCTCGCGAAGGTTCCCGAAGAGTACCGCGATCCGTCGACGCCCCCGCTCCTGCGCGTCGCCCTTTCGGAACCCGGCGCGATCGCCGCGCGCTGCGACGAGGCCGTTCCCACGGCGGAGGCCTTCCGCGCCGCCCCCTACCGCGCGGCCGCCGAACTCGTCGCGCGTCTCGCCGGCACGCCGACGCTCGAACTCCCACCGGCGCAGGGTCGCTTCCAGATCCAGCACTCGGATGCGTGCGTCTGGTACATCGACTTCCTGCTCAATCCCTCGCGGGTGAGGCACGCGGGCGAGATCCCCGCGGGCGCGAGCGCGCACCCCGCGCTGCGCGCGCTCGCCGAGCGGCGCCTCGACAGCCTGCTCATCCGCGGCGGTGGCTCGCGCGACGAGATGCTGGCGCTGCAGGGCATTCCCGCGCTGACCCCCGCTGAAGCCGCGCAGATGATCGCGCACTTCGACGTCGTCCCCGAGCTCGCGCCGGACGTCGCCGCCAGCGAGACGGCTGAACTTCCCGAAGCGCTCCGCGGCGCGGTCGAGGGAACGATCGTGAACGCGAGCGAGATCCCCGAGCTCGGATGGGTCGTCGTCGGCGGGACCGGGGCGAACACGTACGATCTCTCGCGCATCGCGGGGGTCTTCGAACTCGGCGGGGACGACCGCTACCGATGGGGTGCACCACAGGGCGCGCATCGCCTCGTGGTCGATCTCGCGGGGAACGACGCGCACTCCTCGGCTGACGGCGCGACCGGACCGGCCGCCGCGCTCGGCGCGTTCGCCGCCATCGACGATTTCGAGGGCGACGACATCTACGAGGGCGGCGCGCTGACGGCGGGAGCCGCGCTCGGGGTGTCGCTCCTCGTCGATCGCGCGGGCAACGACCGCTACCGTGGCGGCTCATGGAGCCTCGGCGCGGCGACCGGGGGCGCGGCGATCGTCCTCGACCTCGCGGGCGACGACGAGTGGGCCGGAGAAGGCATGTCGCTCGGCGTCGGAGGCCCGGGTGGCGTGGGCGCCGTGATCGACGTCGCGGGCAACGACCGCTCGATGCTCGGCACACGTCCGTCCGTCTACGGCGTCGAGTCGGAACGGCGCGGCTTCGGCATGGGTTTCGGCTTTGGCTTCCGTCTGGCGGCCGCGGGTGGCGTCGGCGCCTACCTCGACCTCGCGGGCGATGACCGCCGGACGAGCGGCGAGTTCTCGCAGGGCTGCGGGTACTTCCTCGGCCTCGGACTGCTCATCGACCGGGCCGGCGACGACGATGTCGCCTGCGATCGCTACGGCCTCGGCGGCTCGGCGCACCAGGCCGCGGGCGTCTACATCGATCTTCTCGGGAACGACCGCTATCGCGGAAAGACCGCCGTCCACCTCGGCGGCGCGTGGGATGAGTCGATCGGCGTCTTCGTCGAGGGGGCTGGCGACGACGTCTACGAGGTCGCGTCGATCACCCTCGGCGGTGCCTCCAACCAGTCGATCGCGCTCGCCATCGACCGCGCGGGCGCCGATCGCTCGCGCGGGGACGCCCCGACCCTCGGCGCCGCGGGTTCGAACGACTACCACTTCGACACCGCGCAGGTGGGATCGCTCGGGGTGTTCCTCGATCTCGACGGCGTCGATGCCTATCCCGAAAGCCGCGGAAACGATCGCGTGATCGCGTCACCGGAACCGCTCGCGCCGCAGGGCGCGGGTTCGGACGGCGTGTTTCTGGATCGGACGACCACCGTCAGGCCCCCATCGACCTCTGCACCTCCTGCCACATCGGTCGCCCCGCGCGCACCGTCGGGCTCGGTCGAGGGCTCGACGCCGGCGGCGGTTCCCGTGGCGCCGCCGGCATCACCCCCGGTCGAGTCTCCGAAGCCCTGACGCACCGCCCGGCATCGTCGCTCGGAACGGAGCTCCGCCGCGAGTTCCGCGAGCTCCATCCCGACCGCCGCCTCGCTGGTCGTTCCGACACGCGCGACGGTGATCCGGCGCTCGCGATTGAACCCGTTCCTCGCGATCGCAGCCCCATCTTTCCGCGTTCTCGGTCTATCTTGCCGAAACAGACCGATGAAGGGACTGGTTGTCCGGACGCCCGGACACTCCGCCCGGTAGGCAGGACGCCTTTTGCGAGCGAAGGACATGCTCGACCAACACACGAACGACGGATCGCACCCGCACGCACCCTCGATGACGGTCACGCCCGGCAGCCTCGCTGCCGCGTTCGGCTTCACGACGATTCCGGCGGACGGCCCGCAGCCACCCCTCTCCGTCGCCGCGCCACGCCTTGCGTCGACCGCGCCGAGTGGTCCCACGAAGTTGTCGGAACTCGTCGCGCGTGCGGAGACCATGATCTCCCACCTCGAGTCGCGGCTCGCGGAGGAGAAGCTCGCCAACGAGCGCGCCGCCCGCAATACCGCCGACCTCGACGAGCGTCTCCGACTCGGCGTGCGCATGCTGCAGGCCTTCGACGTGCAGGTCGAGCGCGGCGAAGGCGCGGCGAACCGCGCGCAGGAG
>JBIIYI010000519.1:0-3140 GCA_044346895.1 Phycisphaerales bacterium | reverse complement strand
CGCGTGCGGAGCGCCGCGATCGCGGAGTCGCGCGAGCCCGCCGCGCGCGAGGATCCACGCTGCCGCCGATACCGCGGCGATCGCGAGGAGTTCGGCCGGCCAGCCGATCAGGACCAGTTCGAACGGCGTCGCCCCAAGCGCTTCGCGCGCACGCAGTTCGAATCCGTAGGTCGGGACGAGCGCGAGGTCGTACACGGTCGTCTCGGAGAGAAGGAAGATCCCGACGCCTCCGATCGCGCAGAGGAGCGCGCGCGCATCCTCCGCGAAGGCGGCGCGCACGCGGGCGGGAAGACCGGCGCCGTCGATCGCAAGAAGCCTGCGCGAGCGGCCGATCGCCCGGCCTCCCGCAAGCACGAGCACGGCGAACGCGGGCGCCGCGGCCCAGACCGAGGTCGCGACGACGAGGGCGGTCGTCCGAAGCACGCCGACCTGATCGGCGCGCTCGACGAGATCGCCGATCGCGGTCCCCGGCCCGACCGACAGCCAGATCGCCGCGAAGAGGAGCCACGGCGGCAGCGCGATCGGGAGCAGGAGGAGCGCCGCCGGGATCACGCGCCCGCGCGCGAGCCCGCCAAGCCGCGCCGCCCGCGACGCGGGCCACGCGATGAGCGCGCCGAGCAGCGCCGCACCGAGGGCGAACGCCGCGCTGCGTGCGAGCAGTTCGCCCGCGCCGCTCGGGAGTTCGGGAGCACCGAACACATCGCTCGGGACGCGCGACGACGCGGCGTTCGAACCGGAGAGGGCCTCGAGCATGAGCGCGCCGAGCGGCCAAGCCACGAGGAACGCGGCACCCGAGGCGGCGCACGCCGCACCGAAGGTCGCCGGAGCGGCGACGCGCGCGAGGAGGGACGAACGCCGCGCAGGCATCGCTCAGCCGCTCCCCGTGAGCCGTGCGTGCACGCGCGCGGCGAGCGCATCCGCCTGCCGCGCGGCGGCGGCGAGATCGAACGCAAGCGGATCCGGTTCCTCGAACGCGGTCGCACACGACGCCGAGACGGTCGCCGCGTGAGGGCCGAGCGGGATGTTCCTCGATGCCGACGCGCAGAGCAGACGCTCGCCTTCGGCGCCGACGATCCAGCGGAGAACCTCGAGAACCTCCGGCCGCTCCTCACGGCCCGAGACGATTCCCATCGTGTTCGGAACGATCATCGTGCCACCACCGCCGACACCCGGCGCGAGCGTGCGCGGAAGCGTGAAGTCGATCGGGAGCCCGCGCGCCTGCGCGGCGAAGACGTCATCGGTGTCGGTGAAGCCGAAATCGACCTCGCCCGCGGCGACCGCGTCGACCGTCGCGGCGTTGCCTCCGGCGAGTACGCGCACGCCGCGCGCGCGCAATGCGTCGGCCCAGAGCTCGATGTGCGGGGCGTCGATCCCGCGCGCGCGCGCAGCGCTCCAGGCCGCATCGAGCGCGGCGACGTGCCCGCGCGTCGTGCCGAAGCGCGGGTCGGCGATCGCGATGCGCGGCGGCTCCGACCCGGACGAAACTCCGCCGAACGCGAGTTCGCCCCACGTCGCCGGAGGACGCGCGTCGCGATCGCGCCGGAACGCGACGACGCGCGCCCGCGCGGAGAAGGCGATCCAGCGACCATCGGGATCCCGATGTGCCGCGGGCCAACCCTCGAGGATGTCGGGGGGAATCGGGCGCAGCAGTCGATCGGCCGCGAGCCGCGCGCAGGCGAAGGCCTCGCTCGACCAGAAGAGGTCGGCGCGCGGACGATTCGCCTCGGCCCGCACGCGGTTCTCGAGGCCGGTCGTCTTCGTCGCCTCGGTGTCGAACACGGCGACGACATCGATTCCCGTCGCGCGTCGGCAGGCTTCGAGCACGACGCGCGCGAGCGCATCGTCAACCGACGTATAGGCGACCACCGTCTTCGCGGCGTCGCCGGAGCGCGCGCCGCAACCCGCGGTGGCTGAAAGCATCGGAAGCGACGCGAGCACGCCCGCCCCGATCGGCACGCCGCCGATGCCGAGGGCGAGCTTCACGACGAAGTCGCGCCGTGACTCAAGATCGTTCGGAGCGCGTGGGCCGTGGTTCATGGATGCGTGGCGTGAGGTGTGCGCGCGGAGGGCATTCGTGAGGCGCATGCGTGAGGCGCATGCGTGCAGCGACGCGATCACCCGCGTCGCCGCGTGCGGTTCCCGCGGATCGACCGTGCGATCACTTGGGCGTACCGCCGCCGGACGCGGGCGCCGAGGCGCCGCCACCCTGCGTGACGCGCTTCTTCAGTGTGCCGAAGTAGTGCTTGTGCGTCTCCTTCAGGTGCGTGGGCACCTGATCCTCGCCGACCGACGCACCCGCTCCGCCATCCGCGGCCTCGCCGATCGACTCGGTGGGAATCACGCTCGCCCCGACCTCGGGATTCGGATTCTCGATCAGCTGACGCGCGATGACGTCGCCGCCGGCGTTCTTCGACTGCGCCTTCTGCGACTTCGTCCCCGTCGGCGTCTTCGCCTTGCCGGTGTTGCCGCCCTGCGCGCGCCCGCCGTTCATGCCGCGCTGGCCGCCGGGATTCATCCCCGGCTGCTGTCCCTGGGCACTTGGGTTGTTACAGCCCTTGCACATGCCCTCGCCGAGCGACTGCGACTCCTGCTCGGCCATGTTCGCAAGCGCTTCGGCCTCCGACATCATCTGCTCGGTCATCTCGAGTTCGGACAACTGCTGCGCCATCTCCGAAAGCCCCTGCATGGCGGAGTCACCCGACTCTCCCTGCTGCCCCTGCTCGCCCTGCTGACCTTGCTGACCCTGCTGGCCCTGCTGGCCCTGTTGACCTTGTTGACCTTGCTGGCCCTGCTGGCCCTGCTGGCCCTGTTGACCTTGCTGGCCCTGTTGACCCTGTTGGCCCTGTTGGCCCTGTTGGCCCTGTTGGCCCTGTTGACCCTGTTGACCCTGTTGACCCTGCTGGCCCTGTTGGCCTTGCTGGCCCTGCTGCTGACCTTGCTGTTGGCCTTGCTGCTGACCCTGCTGCTGGCCCTGCTGCTGACCCTGCTGCTGGCCCTGCTGCTGGCCCTGCTGCTGGCCCTGCTGCTGACCCTGCTGCTGGCCCTGCTGCTGGCCCTGCTGCTGGCCCTGCTGCTGACCCTGCTGCTGGCCCTGCTGCTGGCCCTGCTGCTGGCCCTGCTGCTGCGGCGGCTTCTGCGCG
>JBIIYI010000415.1:0-3143 GCA_044346895.1 Phycisphaerales bacterium | reverse complement strand
GGAGGCGGGAAAATGCAGGGGGAGATGCGGGGGAGTTTGCGGGGGCAGATGTCGCTGTCTCCGCCGGACGGATCGGCCGCGGCCGTGGAGCGCGTCGTCACGCGAGCGCCCGGGGGAACGCGTGCCGCGCGGCTGCGTGCGGCTCGGATGCGCGTTGGGACGGTGGTCCGTCGGCTGCGTGACATGGGGCTGATCGTCGTCCGTCAGGTCGAGGTCGGATTGGACGTCGCTAGATCGCGCGGCGCCGGATCGCGCGGGTGTGCGCCTGGCGTGTTCGGCGCCCGCGGCGCGCCCGCAGGCGCGCTGATCGCGTTCGGTGTTGTGACGGCCGCCGAGCTCGCCGTCAGGGCCGCGATGGCCTCGATGGCACCGACGGCCTCGATGGACTCGATGGACTCGATGGCATCGACGGCCTCGATGGCACCAACGGAATCGGTGGCAGCCGATGCCACGCGACGTCGCACGGATTCGGGGATCGTCGAGGCGCTCGGACTGGCGACGGGCGAGGCGGTGCTCGCGATCTGCGCGGCGGCCGAGGATGGCTCGATCGCGCCCGTGATCGCGATACCGGTCGATCTTGAGCATGCGGAACTGCTCTCGACGCTCGTGACGCCGCTGCCGTCGCTCCCGCCGGGGAGGTGGAATGCGCTGAGGATCGGTCGTGGCTCGGGAAGCGGGGGTTCCGGAGTCGCTGCCGGCGGAGCGCGGGGCATCGCGCAGCCGTTCGATGCGGCGAGCGCGCACGGGGCGGGGTTCCTCGCGCATGCGGAGGACCTCGACCGAGCTGCGGCCCTCGTCGTCAGGCACGCGTTCCTGCAGGGGCTGATCGCTGCGCGCGAGGAGAGCGCGTCGGACGGACTTGGTCCGTTGGCCGCGCTCGCCTCCTCGACCATCCGCGGCATCGTCGAGTCGCTGCCGCCGCCGCCGAGGCACCCCGGGGCCGATCCGCGATTCCGTCGCGAGGTGCAATCGGCGTCGCGCGCGGCCACCGGAGCCCGCGTGCGGGAGCGCGCGCTGCAACTCGAGGGAGATCACCGCGAGGCGCTTGCCGCCGCGCGCGGCTGGCTCGCGAGGCTCGATGCGGTGTACGCGGCGATTCACTCGATCGCGGACGCCGAGGGGCGCGCGATCGTGCGCGTGCATCGGGCCGTCCGCCTGATCGAGTCGGGATGGGATCCCGAGGTCGCGTCGACGATGGACGCGCGGCCGCTCGGGGAGGATGGCGTCGCGCCGGCGACAGGCGTCGTGCAGCCGATCGACCGCGTGCTTCGCGAGATCCGGGATGCGCGCGCACGCGGATACCCGTGCGACGAACTCGCTGAAACGCTGGCGGTGCTGCGGCCGATCGGGGTGGAGGTCGCGGAGGTCGTGCATCTCGATGCCGACGGACGGCTGCAGGCATCGGAGCGTTCGGTCCGCCTGACCGCCGAGCGGCTCGAGGGCTGGCGCCGCGCGTGCGGCATGCGCGACGGGATCCGCGAGGCACCTCGCGCGGCGCCCTCACCTTCGCGGCGGAAACGCGACGCGCCCTTCGGCATCAAGCCGCTCGGGCTTCTGCGTGCGACGGGATGGCGTGATCCCGGGTGGATCGCCGCGCGCGCTGAGGCGAGCGGTTTCATGCCAGCGCGCCGACGCGTCGACGCGGCATCAGCCGATGGCGGCGGCGTTCGGCGGGCCCACGATCATCCCGCGATCATCTCGAGACAGCGGCGCTCGCAGCATCCGAGCGCGTGCTCGAGACGCTTCCGATACGACTCGAGCGCGTCGTCGTCGGCGTCGGCTGGGACGAGGAATGGTTCCCCGATCACGGCCGCGACGCGCGCGCCGAGTTTCGGGATCTGCGACTTGTCCCAGTGCCGCAGCGTCCAGTACCGATCGGCCTCGAGGTGGAAGGGGAGGATCGGCTGGCCGCTCGCGCGCGCGAGCCAGGTGGCGCCGGGATGCGCGACGCGGTTCGGTCCGCGCGGGCCGTCGACCGTCAGCGCGACGGGCGTCCTCTGGACGTCCCGCAGCATCTGGAGCATGGCGCGTCGCGCGCCGCGCGAGTTGGAGCCGCGAATGGTGCGGTATCCGAACTGCACGAGGAGCCGGGAGATCCACTCGCCGTCGAAGCTCTCGCTCGCCATCGCGGCGACGTTCCGGCCCCGGAAGTAGATGAGCGTCGGCACGATGCGTCCATGCCAGAAGGACGCGATCGGGCTGCCGAGCGCGAGCGCGCGGTCGATGTTCTCCGCGCCTTCCGTGCGGAACCGGTAGGTTCCGCCCCACCCGGAGATGAGCGGGTATCCGAGCCTCGCGATCAGCTCGACCTGCAGTCGTTTCGAGAACGACGCGCGCCAGGGGGCTGTTTCAGGTCGGGCCATGGACGGAGGATACGGGATCGACGCGGACCTCCGTGCGCCGCGTCCCCCGATGCCGCTACCCTCGTCTCCGTGTCCGACGCTCCCGAACGACATGGCCGTCAGAAGCGCCTCGCCGGATTCGGCGAGGCGGGGCAGCGCCGTCTGCGGGCGTCGCGCGTCCTCGTCGCCGGCTGCGGCGCGCTCGGCACGGTGGTGTGCGAGCAGCTCGTCCGCGCAGGCGTCGGAACGGTCACGGTGGTCGACCGCGACATCGTCGACGTGACGAACCTGCAGCGTCAGACGCTGTTCACCACACGCGACGCCGAGCGCCGCATGCCGAAGGCCGAGGCGGCGAAGGCCCGGCTCGCGCAGATCGACGGAGCGGTCGTCGTGCGCGCCGTCGTCGACGACATCCGCGCCGACAACGCACTGCGGCACTGCGATGGTCACGATCTCCTCATCGACTGCCTCGACAACTTCGAGACACGCTACGTGCTCAACGATTGCGCGGTGGCGACCGGTGTTCCGTTCATCTACGGCGGAGCGGTCGGATTCCGGGGCATGGCCGCCGTGCTGCTTCCGATCACCGGCGCAACGGGGCGGGCGGCGGCGTCGCCCGGGCGGAGCATCGTGACATACGACGCCGGGCATGCAGGCCCCTGCCTGCGGTGCCTCGCACCCGAACCGCCCGAGCCGGGAGAGGTCGAGACGTGCGAAACGGCCGGAGTGCTCGCCTCGGCCGCCGGAATCGCCGCATCGCTTGAGGCGGGATTCGCGCTCCGGCTGCTCGCCGAGCAACCG
>JBIIYI010000414.1:0-3151 GCA_044346895.1 Phycisphaerales bacterium | reverse complement strand
GAATCGCGGGGTTGGAAGGTCTCGTCTCGCATCGGCGTGGTCGGGTATTCTGCCCGGATGAAGTTCCGGCGTGCGGCCATCTTCTGCGCGATCCTGATTCTCTCGGCCTGCGGGAGAGAGGGCGGGGGCAGCGCGGCGAACGATCCCGCGGCGGACGCGTTGGCGGCTTCGCCCGAGCAGGAGTCGCCATCGGCGACCTCGAACGCAACGACGCGACCGCCGGCGCCCGCGACCGCGGGCGAGGCCCGAAGCGGCGCTGGGAACGGAACCTCAGCCGCGACCGCGGCTCAGGCCGCGCCGGCATCGCCTCCCGCGCCGGCGGCTCCGGCCGAACTCGGTCCGATCCATCGACTCGTCGTCCGCGATCTCGAGGGCAACGAGTTTCCGCTCTCGCGCCTCGCGGGTCGGCCCATGATCATCGAGATCTGGGCCACGTGGTGCGGGCCGTGCCGGAAGAACCGCGCGACCGTGCATGAACTGCGGCCGAGCCTGCCGAAGCGCATCGCGATCGTCGGAGTCTCCGTCGACACGGGCGCGGACCTCGTGCAGGACTTCCTCCGCTCGAATCCCGCGAACGAGTTCGAACTCATGGCGACGCCGGAGTTCATGGCGTTCGTGCGCGAGCGGAATCCGTCCCCGTCGATACCGAAGACGATGTACGTCGATGCGAAGGGCCGCGTCGTGGATCTCGCGGAAGGGACGCAGAGCGCGAAGTGGCTCTCGGCGATGGCGAGGAATCTCCGGTAGCCCATGGACGACGAAAAAGAGACAGCGTCCTCGGAGCCGGGCGACGGGCAACGTTCGGAGCGACCCCCCTCGCTGTTGCGGCAGCGCCTGGCGTTCGTGGTCACCGACCTCGCGTACATGCTCGCCGCGCTCGTGGCGGGTCCGTTCATCCTCGCGCGCATGTGGTGGACCGGCAAGGTGCGCACGGACTGGCGCGCGCGCTTCGGCGAGGGACTCGTGCATCCGCGCACCGCCCGCCCGCGCGTCCTCATCCACGGCGTCTCGGTCGGCGAGGTGAATGCCGTGCGCGGCCTCGTGGCGCGCCTCGCCGCCGATCGGCTTCGCCCGGAGATCTTCGTCAGTTCGACGACCGAGACGGGATTCCAGCGCGCGCAGGCGCTCTTCGGCCGATCGCATCAGGTCGTGCGCACGCCGATCGACTTCACGTTCGCGATGCGTCACTGGCTCGATCGCGTGCAGCCGGACGTCCTGATCCTCGTCGAGCTCGAGCTGTGGCCGAACATGACGCGCCTCGCCGAACTGCGCGGGATTCCGGTGGTCGTCGTGAACGGCCGACTGAGCGATCGCTCGATCCGACGCTACCGCCGCATCGAGCGGTTCGTGCGCGGCATGTTCGGCCGCGCGACGATCGTGCTCGCGCAGAACCGCGCGTCGGCGGACCGCTTCGCCGAACTCGGATCGACCGAGGTGCTCGTCTCGGGCAACATGAAGTGGGATTCGATCGAGATCACCGACGACGTGCCCGGCGCGGCGCGGCTGCGGGAGGAACTCGGCATTCCCAAGGGCGCGCCACTCGTCGTCGCGGGCAGCACCGAGCCCGGCGAGGAGATCCTCCTGCGCGACGCGCTGCCCGAAGGCGCGCGGCTCCTCATCGCGCCGCGCAAGCCGGAGTGGTTCGACGGCGTCGCCGCGCATCTCCCCGGATGCGTGCGCCGTTCGACGAAGGAGCGCGGAACCGCTGAGACGCGCTGCTTCGTCCTCGACACGATCGGCGAACTGCGCATGGCCTACGCCCTCGCCGATCTCGTCGTGATGGGCCGCAGCTTCGGCAGGCTCTACGGAAGCGATCCGATCGAGCCCGCGAGCCTCGGGAAGCCGGTTGTCATCGGGCCGCGCGTGGCCGACTTCCGTGATGTCGTCGATGCGTTCCTCGCGCGCGGCGGCATCGTGCAGATCGACGCCACGGCGCTCACGGCCACGCTCGCCGAACTCCTCGCGGATCCGCGGAAGCGCGCGGAGATCGCGTTCCGCGCGCGGGAGACGATCCGCCGCGAGCAGGGCGGCACGGCGCGCACGGCCGAGGTGCTCCTCGCGATGCTCGCCACGCACGCATGATCGCGGCGCGTTCGCGCGGCCGACGCGGCGGTCGGATCCCGCGGGGTTGGGGCGGCGCCGTTCGCGCCGCAGACGCCGCGCGCGTGCCGGCGCGCGCCTGATATCTTCGCGACATGCCTTCCGCCGAAACGCGCACGAACTCCGAGGTCGCCGCCTGCTTCGAGGAACTCGCCGTCCTCTCCGAGATCCTCGGCGCGAACGTCTTCAAGGTGAACGCGTTCCGCCGCGCGGCGCGCGCGGTCGAGGGACTCGCGGGCGAGGCGTGCGCGATGGAGCTCGCCGCGCTGAAGGAGACCGAGGGCCTCGGCGCGTCGACCGCGGCGAAGATCCACGAGTTCGCGGGGTCGGGCACGATGTCCGAACTCGAGGAACTGCGCGCGCAGGTGCCGCCCGGCCTCAAGGAAGTGCTCGCGATCCAGGGCATCGGGCCGAAGACGGCGCGCGCGATGTGGACCGAGCTCGGCGTGGTCGATCTCGCGTCGCTGAAGGCGGCGATCGATTCGGGCAAGGTCGCGACGCTGCCGCGGATGGGTGCGAAGACGATCCAGAACATGAAGGACGCGATCGCGTTCGCCGAGACCGCGCGCGGACGGATCCGCATCGGCGAGGCGCTGCCGCTGGCCGACGCGCTCGTGGCGGAACTCGGGGTGATCGCGGGCGTCGAGCGCATCGCCTTCGCCGGAAGCCTGCGCCGCGGGCGCGAGACGATCGGCGACCTCGACATCCTCGCGAGCGCGCGCGAACCGGCGAGGCTGATGGAGGCCTTCTGCGCGCGCGCCGACGTGGCGCGCGTCCTCGGACACGGCGAGACGAAGTCGAGCGTGATGACGCGCACGGGCGTGCAGGTCGACCTGCGCGTCGTTCCGCTCGACCGTTTCGGCGCGGCCCTGATGTACTTCACCGGAAGCAAGGACCACAACATCCGGATGCGCGAGCGCGCGAGCGCGCGCGGCATGCGCCTCAACGAGTACGGGCTCTTCCGGGAGGGGCCGGGCGGCGAGGTCGCGGAAGGCGCGACGCCGCTCGCCGCCGCGAGCGAGGAGGAGGTGTACGCGGCGCTCGGGCTCGA
>JBIIYI010000413.1:0-3165 GCA_044346895.1 Phycisphaerales bacterium | reverse complement strand
GAGCAGGCGAGCGCGGGCGCCGAGGATCGCGCGGATCTCGACGCCTTCGTCGGCGCGCTGCGCGAGGGCTTCGCCTTCGCGAAGTCAGCCGTCGTCGGCGCCACGAGCAGCGGCGGCGCGACCATGACGGTCGCCTCCGACGGCTCGGTCGTCGTCGGTGGCGCGAATCCCGACGACGACGACCACGAGATCGTGCTGCGCACCGACGCGACCGGTCTCCGCGTCCTCATGCTCGAGGCCCTGACCGACCCGTCGCTCGGCGGCGGCCGCGTCGGCCGCGCGCCCAACGGCAACGCCGTGCTCGACCACATCGACGTCGAGGCGGTTTCGGTCGCCGATCCGTCGCGTCGCGAGAAGGTCGATCTCGTCTGGGCCTGGGCCGACTACGAGCAGGAGAACGGCGACTACCGCGCGGTCAACGCGCTCACGAAGGACGAGGGCCGCCAGTGGGCCGTCCGCGCGCACGAGGTCGAGGGCTCGCGCACGGCGCTCTTCGCGGCGGCGAAGCCCTTCGGCTTCGAGGGCGGAACCGAACTGCGCGTGCGGCTCCACTACCACTCGCCGTACGCGCAGCACATCTTCGGCCGCGTCCGCCTCACGCCCGCGCACGCGAGCGACGCGGCGATCGCGCGCCTCCCGGCCGCGGTCAGCAACTGGTACATCGCGGGCCCGGTCGTCGGCGATCCCGGCGCCGCCTACGAGGCGGAGTACGGGCCGGAGAAGGAGACCGCCTTCGTCCGCGGCAAGCGCTTCACCACCGCGGACGGCGCCAGCATCGAGTGGCGCCACGCGCCCGGCGTCATCGACGGGCAGGCGGTCGGACTCGCCGCGAGCGTCGGCGGCGAGTTCGTCGCGCGGCAGATCTACTCGCCCGACGCGCGCACGATCGACCTCTCGCTCGGTTCCGACGACGGGATCGTCGTCTATCTCGACGGTCGCAGGATCCACGAGAACCGCACGGCGCGGGCCGTCGCGCCCGACCAGGAGCGCGTCTCTGTCGCGCTCGAACCCGGTGAGAACTTCCTCGTCTGCAAGGTGGTCAACACCGGCGGGCAGTCGGGCTTCTACGCGCGCATCGTTCCGCGCGAGGGCATGCTCGACCGCGAGAGCGTCGCGTTCGTCGCGCCGGAAGGCTCGATGCGCGCCGCCGCCGTCGAGGCCGCGCGCAACGCCTGGCGCATCCGCTTCTCGCCGAGCTACATCGCGCGTCCGGCGAGATCGCGCGTCTCGCCGCCGAGCGCGCCCGGATCCTCGGATCGACCCCGAAGACGATGGTCATGCAGGAGATGGCGACGCCGCGCGAGACCTTCGTCATGAAGCGCGGCGCGTACGACCAGCCCGACCGGTCGCGCCCCGTGACCCGCGCCATCCCCGCGGTCTTCGGGCGCATGCCTGACGAACTCCCGAAGAACCGCCTCGGTCTCGCCCAGTGGCTCGTCTCGGCCGACAATCCGCTCACCTCGCGCGTCGTCGTCAACCGCGCGTGGGAGATGCTGTTCGGCAACGGACTCGTCCGCACGAGCGACGACTTCGGACTCCAGGGCGAATGGCCCACGCACCCCGAGCTCCTCGACACGCTCGCGGTGCGCTTCCGCGAGGGCGGGTGGAACATGCACGGCCTCCTGCGCGAGATCGTGACGAGCGCCACGTACCGTCAGCAGTCCCGCACGCGGACCGAACTGGCGACGGTCGACCCCGGCAACCGCCTGCTCGCGTTCTTCCCGCGCCAGCGCCTCACCGCCGAGCAGATCCGCGATTCCGCGCTCTACGTGGGCGGGCTGCTCGTCGAGAAGCCGGGAGGCCCGAGCGTGAAGCCCTACCAGCCGGAAGGACTCTGGCAGGAAGTGGCGATGATCCAGTCGAACACGCGCAACTACGAGCAGGGCTCCGGCGAGGATCTCTTCCGCCGCAGCATGTACACCTACTGGAAGCGCGCCGCGCCGCCGCCGGCGATGCTCACCTTCGACGCGCCGACGCGCGAGTTCTGCACGCCCCGCCGGCTGAACACGAACACGCCGCTGCAGGCGCTCGTCCTCTGGAACGACCCGCAGTTCGTCGAGGCGGCCCGCGCGGCCGCCGAGCGGACGCTGCGCGAGGCGGCGGACGACGACGCGCGCATCGAGCTCGTCTACCGCCGCGCGACCGGAGCGAAGCCTTCGGACGGCGTCCGCGAGGCGATGCGCAGGACGCTCGAGCGGAACCGCGCGCGATACTCCGCGGCTCCGACCGACGCGGAGAAGCTCGTCGCCGTCGGCACCGCGCCGCGCGCCGCCGACATCGCCGCGGCCGAACTCGCAGCCTGGACGATGCTCGTCAACGCCGTTCTCTCGAGCGACGGCACGATCGTGAAGGACTGAGGAACCCGAGATGCCGAAGACGCCGAACAGGAACCCAAGCGCCACTCCCGCAGACGGTCTCGAGGAGTACCTCCTCAACCTCACGCGACGCCGCTTCTTCGGCTCGGTGGCGAACACGTTCGCCGCGGGCTTCGGCGGGGCGGCGCTCGCGCAGCTCCTCGGGCGCGAGGCGTCGGCGGCGATGGCGGGCGACCGCGCGCGCGCGGTGCTCGGCGCCGACGGGCTGCCCGCGGACGGCGCGTCGTCGGCCGGACCGCACTTCGCGCCGAAGGCGAAGCGCGTCATCTACATGCACATGGAGGGGGCGCCCAGCCAGCTCGACCTCTACGACCACAAGCCCGATCTCGTGAAGCGCTTCAACGAGGACCTTCCCGACAGCGTGCGGAACGGGCAGCGCATCACGGGCATGACGAGCGGCCAGGCGCGCTTCCCGGTCGCGCCGACCAAGTTCCGCTTCGACCGCTTCGAGAACAACGAGGACGGCCTGTGGCTCTCCGAGGTGCTTCCGCACACCGGCAGGATCGCGAAGGACATGTGCCTCATCAACTCGATGCACACGCAGGCGATCAACCACGAGCCCGGCATCACCTTCTTCCAGACCGGCACCGAGCAGCCGGGCCGTCCGAGCTTCGGCTCGTGGATGAGCTACGGCCTCGGCAGCATGAACCGCAACCTGCCGAGCTTCGTCGTGATGATCACGCAGGGCGTCGGCAACATGCAGGCGCTCAGCGCGCGCTTCTGGGGCAGCGGGTTCCTTCCGAGCGAGCACCAGGGCTGCCGCCTTCGTTCGGGTCGCGATCCAGTGCTG
>JBIIYI010000412.1:0-3167 GCA_044346895.1 Phycisphaerales bacterium | reverse complement strand
GTCGACGCGCTGGCCCTGCGCGGTTCCGGCCGACTTCAGCTTGACGACGTCGGCGGCCATCACGTTGCCCGGGACGACGTGGTAGGTGAGGATCGCGGCAAGCTTGGCCTTGTTCTCGGGCTTGAGGAGCATCTCGAGCGTGCCGGCCGGGAGCTTCGCGAAGGCTTCGTCGGTCGGCGCGAAGACCGTGAACGGACCCTTGCCCGAGAGCGTCTCGACGAGACCGGCGGCCTGCACGGCGGCGACGAGGGTCTTGAAGGAACCCGCGGCGACGGCGGTGTCGACGATGGTTCCGGTGGTCGCGGTGGCCGTCGTGACGGTCGTGGCGGTCGTGGACTTCGCCGGCGGGGCGATTCCGAGGCTGAGGGCGATCGAGGCGGTCAGGGCGAGCGTGAGCATGAAGTGAGGCCTTTCGTCGGGTGGACGGTGTCTTCTCTGCCCCTGCGCCACGTGACAAGCGAACAGCGAACGCGAGCGAGAGGCCGCGCTTCGATGCCATCGGAACCATCCGGAGGTGCCGCGTGGGTGGAGGCGCGCACGATTCGACGCAAGGCCGAGTTTCGGATTCAAACCGGGGGGAGATTCGTTCTGCGCGATCCTGCTGCGACCGCGCAAGTCGGCCCTTCGCAAGGCGGCCCATCCTGAGACGGCCATCGCGTCGCCGCGATCGCGCACGGGCTCCGTCCACTTCAGTCTGCAAGCATGCGGTCGATCGCGCTCCAGTAGGCTGGATCGCCCGCGATTCCCGAGTTGTGCGAGCCGGCGAGCTCGACCATCGACGCCTTCGGATGCAGCGCCGACAGCGCGCGGCCGTGCGCGATCGGAACGACCTCGTCGTTGCGCGCGTGGAGGATCAGGATCGGGCACGCGAGTGCGGGGAGCGCGCGGTCGGTGCGGAAGGGATGTCGCACCACGAAGCCCGGCGCGCCGAAGCCGGCGGCCATCGCCGCGATGCTCGTGAAGGGGGACTCGAGGATGAGCGCGTCGAGCGCGTCGCGATCGACGCCCTCGACGCGGCCCTCGACGCGGCCCTCGACGCGGCCCTCGGCGATCCGCAGCGCGACCTGCGCCGCCACGCCGGTCCCGAGCGAGCGGCCGTGCAGCACGAGCGGCCTCGCGCCATGCGCGTCGATCTCCGCGTCGAGATGCGCGAGGATGTCCTCGACGATGCGCGTCTCGCCCGGCGTTCCACCGGTGCGGCCGTATCCGCGATACTCGGGAAGCAGGACGTCGAAGCCGCGCCGCGTCCATTCCTCGGCCTCGGGCAGCGCATGGTCGATGAGCTCGGCGTTGCCGTGGGTGAACACCACGAGCCCCCGAGGCGCGGTCAGGCCCTGCGATGCGCGCACGAGCCAGGCCTCGGTCTCGACGCCGTCGTCCTGCGCGAGCCATCGGCGGACGATGCGCGGTTCGGCCGCGATCGCGGCGTCGGTCAGGCCTTCGCCGGCCAAGTGTGGGACGAACAGGATCCGGTCCTGCACGAACCAGAGCGCGGCGACCCACGCGACGTACGCGAGCACCGCCGCGCGAACGAGGCGTACGACGAGGGTCGTTCCGCGTGCGCGCGCGGAGCCTGGGGGCGTCTCCGCGGTGCCGGGGGCATGTCCGGCCTTCGTGGGCGTCGCTGTGGGCTGCTTGAGCATCGACGCATCATCGCCGCAACGGTCGATCGGGCCAAGAGGCCCCGACCGTTCGGAAGGGCGGCTGCCGGCCGCCGCGATGCGCGAACGAATCCCCGTGTCTCGCCTGCGTCGGAGACGCTTGTATCGGGCATGGAAGATCCCCGACCCACGGCCATCGCTCCGACCGCATCGAATCCGGGAACGGCGGGCGACGCGCGGTCCGCCAGCCTGAGCGAATCGCGCGACGACGTCCGCATCGAGTGCGCGCGCGGTCTTCTCGCGGGCTTCGCGAGGCGGACGGGCATCCACGCCCCCGGCGATGCCGCGCGGCGCTACGTCTGGACGGACGCGTTCGCGGTGCAGGCCATGCTCGCCCTCGCGCGCGCGACCGGCGAGGAGCGCCACCGCGACGACGCCTTCCGGCTCGTCGCCCTCGTGCACCTCCATCTCGGATCGCATCGTTCCGACGATCCGCGCATCGGACGCATCAGCGGCCTCGAGGGCGCGGTGGCCGACCTGCATCCGACGCTCGGCGGACTGCGCATCGGGAAGCCGCTTCCCGAGCGGGCGGCGGACGTGCCCTACGACGAGCGTCTCGAGTGGGAGCGCGACGGGCAGTACTACCACTACCTCACGCGCTGGGTGATGGCGCTCGTCTCCTGCGCGCGCGAGTCGCCGCATCCGGACGAGCGCGACCGCTCCCTCGACTTCGCGCGCGAGTTGGCGCACGCCATGCACGCCACGTTCGTCGTCGAGGCCTGGCCGGGCGGGCCGAAGCGGATCCGCTGGAAGATGAGCATCGACCTCGGCCGCCCGCAGATCGAGGCCTACGGGCTCGTCGACATGATCGACGGCTTCGCGACCTTCGCGTCGCTCGAGGCCGAACTCCACGCCGCCGGGATCGCCGACCCCATCCTCGCGCACGCGACGGCCGAGCTCCGCGCGATGTGCGACGTCGCGGGCACATTCGCAACGGTCGACCCGCTCTCGCTCGGCGGGATCCTCCTCGATGCGTCGCGCTTCATCGAACTCGCCGCGCGCGGAGCGCTTCCGCGCGACCTCGCCTTCGATCGCCTCGTCGAGCGCCTGCTCATCGATCTCGAGCGGGGGCTCGAGGCCTTCGACCGATCGGGCACCCTCTTCGGTGCCATCGAGCGTCGGCTCGGATTCCGCGAACTCGGTCTCGCGATCGGCCTGCAGGCACTCGGAGAGATGCGTGCCGCGGCCTTGCGGATGCCCGCCTTCGCGCCGATGGTGGCCCCGCGGCTCGACCGCCTCGCCCGGTTCCTGCCGCTCGTCGATCGGATCGAGCGCGCCTGGCTTGATCCGTCCGCGCAGGAGTCCGACGCGTGGCGGGCGCACATCGACATCCACGAGGCGATGCTGGCGGCGTGCCTCCTCCCCGAGGTCGTGCTGTCGTCGCGCCCGCCGATCACGGTCGGCGCGTTTGCGGGCGCAGGGGGGCGGGAGGGCGTCGTCGGCTGAGACGCCCCGCTGGTGAGAACCCCGAGTGCTGGCGAAATCTCAACCGCCGGTGAGAACCCC
>JBIIYI010000411.1:0-3168 GCA_044346895.1 Phycisphaerales bacterium | reverse complement strand
ATCACGCTCTCGGTGATCCGGGCGCTGCTCGTCGAGGTGTGCGGCGAACTGCTCGCGTTTCCCCTTGCGCGCATCGATCGCGTGGTGCAGCCGCCGCGCGGCGAGATCGCGTCGGTGGCTGGCCGCATGCAGTTCATGCTCGAGGATGCCGACGTCGGCTCGGCGGCGTCGATCGGGATCGTCGAGGCGGCGCGCGTGCTTGCGCTCGGCGAACCGCGCGGCGATGTCGTACCGCGCGGCGATGTCGAGCGCGCGAACATCGTCGTCCTCGGCCGCGACGACGAGCGCTACGGCTTCGCGGTCGACGCGCTCGTGGGCGAAGAGGACCTCGTCGTGCGTGCGCTCGACCAGCGGCTGGGCAAGGTGCCGCATCTCTCCGCGGCCGCGGTGCGCGAGAACGGCGAGCCCGTGCTGATCGTCGACACCGAGGACGTCCTCCAGTCGGTGCGCATGGCGCTGAACGAGGGTCGTCTCCGCGGCGCGAGGCCCGCGATCGCCGCCGATGCGCGGCGGGTCCTGCGCGCGCTCGTCGTCGACGATTCCGCGACCGTGCGCGAGGTCGAGCGCCAGCTGCTCGTCCGCATGGGATTCGCGGTCGAGACCGCGGTCGACGGACTCGACGGCTGGCATCAGCTGCGCGACGGCGCGTTCGACCTCGTCGTCAGCGACATCGACATGCCGCGCATGAACGGGATCGAGTTCGTGCGCACGCTGCGCGGCGACCCGCGCTTCGCATCGCTTCCGGTCATCGTCGTGAGCTACAAGGATCGCGAGGAGGACCGCCGCGCCGGGCTCGAGGCGGGCGCGACGGCGTACCTCACGAAGGGCGCCTTCCAGGACAGCACGTTCGCCGAGACGGTGCGCGATCTCGTCGATCTCTCTCGCGCCGGCGGAGGTGCGCCGTGAGGGTCGCGATCGTGAACGATCTCGCGGTCGCATGCGAGGCGCTCCGGCGCGTCGTCGCGAGCGATCCGGCGCTTTCGGTCGCATGGATCGCGCGCGACGGAGCCGAGGCGATCGAGCGCGCCGCGCGCGACCGACCGGACGTCGTGCTCATGGACCTCATCATGCCGCGCGTCGACGGCGTCGAGGCGACGCGCGGGATCATGCGCGCGTCGCCCTGCCCGATCCTCGTGGTGACCGCCACGGTGACGGGGAACGCAGGCCTCGTCTACGAGGCGCTCGGTGCGGGCGCGCTCGACGCGGTCAACACGCCGACGATCGGCACGGGCGGCTCGGTCGCGGGTGGCGCGGAACTCCTGCGGCGCATCCACCTCGTCGCGCGGATGGCCGCCGCGCGGACGAAGCCCGTCGCGTCCGGAGCCGCGCCGGATGCCGCACGGAATGTCGCACGGGATTTTGCACGGGACGCGCGTTCGGCCGGATCCGCGCCGACTCCTCCGCGCGCGGGTGCGTCCGGCGTCGCGTCATCCCAAGCCCCGGCATCCGCAGCTGGTTCGCCAATCCCGCCGATCTCGTCGATGCCGTCGATGCCCGCGATCCCGGCGATCGGCGCGCCGATCGTCGTCGCGATCGGCGCGTCGACGGGCGGACCTCGCGCGATCGCCGATCTGCTCCGCTCGATCCCGAAGGATCTTCCGGCCGCGTTCCTCGTGGTCCAGCACGTCTCGGTCGAGTTCGTGGCGGGTTTCGCGCAGTGGCTCGCGGCCGAGACCGGTCGCCGCGTCGCGCTGGCGCGCGCGGGCGACGTACCGCGCATCGGCGACGTGCTCGTCGCGGGCGAGGACCGGCATCTCGCGTGGTCGCACGGCGGCGTGCTCGAGTACCGCGAGGAGCCGAAGGACCACGTGCATCGGCCTGCGATCGACGAGCTGTTCGCGTCGCTCGCGGCCTGTCCGCGGCCCGGCGTCGCGGTGCTTCTGACCGGCATGGGGCGCGACGGCGCCGAAGGCATGCTTGCGCTCCGTCGCGCGGGCTGGCACACGATCGCGCAGGACGAGGCGACGAGCGTCGTCTGGGGCATGCCCGGCGTCGCGCATCGCACCGGTGCGGCGGTCGAGACGCTGCCGCTCGGCGCGATCGGCGATGCGGTTCAGCATGCGGTGCAGCGTGCGGGAAGCGGAAGGATCTGAGGAGACGACATGAGCGAGATCGAGACCATGGACCGCGTGCTCTTCGTCGACGACCAGGCGATGGTGGGCGAGGCCGTGCGCCGCATGATCGCGGCGCAGGGCGCGTGCGAGTTCCGCTCGCTGACCGATCCGTCGAAGGCGATCGAGGTGGCGCAGGAGTTCCGGCCCACCGTGATCCTGCAGGACATCGAGATGCCCGGCGTGAACGGACTCGACCTCGTCGTGCGCTACCGCGCGCACGAGGCGACGCGCGACGTGCCCGTCATCATGCTCACGGGCAAGGAGGACCCCGCGGTGAAGGCCGACGCCTTCGCCCGCGGTGCGAGCGACTACCTCGTGAAGCTGCCGCATCCGGTCGAGCTGGTCGCGCGCATCCGCCACCATTCGCGCGGCTACCGCATGCAGCTCGAGCGCAACGCGGCGTTCTCGGCGCTCGCCGAGAGCGAGGCGCACATGAAGGCGGAGATCAATCGCGCCGCGGCGTACGTGCGCTCGCTGCTCGACCCGCCGATGGACGGCGCGGTGCGCGCGGACTGGCGGTTCGTCCCGTGCGAGGCGCTCGGCGGCGACGTCTTCGGCTACCACTGGATCGACGAGGATCACCTCGCGATGTACGTGATCGACGTGAGCGGCCACGGCGTCGGGCCCGCGCTGATGGGCGTCTCGGCGATGAACCTCATCAAGAGCGGCTCGCTCGAGCGCGAGCAGGTGCTCGACCCGACGCGGACGCTGCAGGCGCTGAACGCGGCGTTTCCCATGGCGCGCCACGACGGCATGTACTTCACCATCTGGTACGGCGTCTACCACCGCGCGACGCGCGAACTCGCGTGGGCGGGCGGCGGGCATCCGCCGTCCTTCCTGCTGCGCGACGGCGGCCTGCGCAGGCTCGAGTCGACGACCTTCATGATCGGGATCGTCGACGAGTACGACGCGCCGACCGAACGCGTCGCGCTCGAGCCGGGCGATCGCCTCTACCTCTTCTCGGACGGTGTGTTCGAGCTGCACCTGCGCGAGGGCGGCATCTGGGGCCTCGACCGGCTCGAGGCGTTCCTCGCCGGCCGGCCCGCCGAAGGCG
>JBIIYI010000410.1:0-3174 GCA_044346895.1 Phycisphaerales bacterium | reverse complement strand
CGACGAAGATCGGCGTGTACTGCGGCACGGGGATGCCCATGATGAAGTAGGTCATGCCGCAGGGGAAGTCGACGTTCGGATGGATGTTCTTGTCGCGCAGCATGATCGCCTGCACCTCGTCGCCCATGTCGAACCACTTCCTGCTCGACGGCCCCTGCTTCTCCGCGAGCTTGAGGCCCCAGCGGCGCAGGATGCCCGCGCGGTGGTCGCCGTTCTTGTAGACGCGGTGGCCGAAGCCCATCAGCTTGCGCTTCTCGACGAAGGCGCGCTGCATCCAGTCGTTGACCGACATCCTGTCGCCCGCGCAGTCGCGGTCGATGTCCTTGAGCATCTCCATGGCCATCTCGTTCGCGCCGCCGTGGAGCGGGCCCTTGAGTGCGCCGATGCCGCCGCAGATCGCGCTGTGGAGGTCGGTCTCGGTCGACGAGATCACGCGGCACGAGAAGGTCGACGCGTTGAAATCGTGCTCCGCGTAGAGGACGAGCGAGACGTCCATGATCTTCGCGGCGAGTTCGTCAGGCTTCCTGCCGCTCATCATCCACATGAGGTTCGCGGAGTGGCCGAGCGACGGGTCGGGATCGACCGGCGCCTTCCCGTCGAGGGTCATCTGGCATGCGCCGATGATCGACGGAATCTGCGCGAGCAGGCGCTTCGACTTCCGCAGCTCCGCCGCGGACGAGTTGTCCTCGCAGTCGGGGTCGAGGTGCGAGAGGAGCGAAACGCCCGTGCGCAGAATCGACATCGGGTGCGCGTTCGGGCTTTCCTTCGCGACGCGCACGATCGCGTCGCGCACGCTCGCGGGAATCGCGCGCATGCCGGCGATCTCGGCCTTGAATGCCGCGAGTTCGGCGGCCGACGGCTTGCGGCCGACGAGAAGGAGGTGCGCCACCTCCTCGAAGGTCGCGTTCTCGGCGAGGTCGGCGATCTCGTAGCCCCGGTAGATGAGCTCCGTCTGCGTGACGGCGCAGACCGACGTCTCGCCGACGGTCTGGCCGGCGAGGCCGCGGGTGTCGACGGGCTTGGCGGAAGGGGCGGGTGCGGTGCTCATCTCGGGTCTCCTGTCGGCATGCGTGAGGCATCGCTCGTCCGCCTGAAGGGGACGACGGCGAAGGAACGAGTCTACAAGTTCCGCGGCCTCGCGGGGCGCGGGGAATCGGGGCGAACCGCGGTACATTTCGCGAAATGAACCGATTTCGCCAGGCCCTTACCCGTCGTCCCGCTGCCAAAGTCCTGCTCGGCCTCGGGCTCGGACTCGCACCTGCCGCACTCTCCGGCTGCGCGAACCTCCCAAGGGAGCATGGCGCCCAGCCCGCGACCGCGACCGTCGCCGCGCTCCTCACCGGCCACTTCACGAGCGCCGGGCAGGCGAAGGCCGATCCCGAGTTCTTCGAGGTCCACCTCCACATGTGCCCGATCTGGACCGAGCGCGACGACGGTCCGTGGCTCTACGTCGAGCAGGCGATGGCGACCGCGCTCGACAAGCCGTACCGGCAGCGGATCTACCGGCTGGTCGACCGCTCCACGGCCGGCAGCCCTTCCGTCGAGAGCCGCGTCTACGAACTGCCGAACGCCGCCGAACGCGTCGGAGCGTGGAGCGATCCCGCGCGATTCGCCGCGGATTCGCCCGAGTCGCTCGTCGCGCGCGAGGGCTGCGCGATCGTGCTCGCGCCGGGCGCCGACGCGTCGTGGAGCGGCTCGACCGTCGGCGATCTCTGCCTGAGCTCCCTGCGCGGAGCGTCGTACGCGACGAGCGAGGTCTGGCTGTCGAGCGCCGAGCTCCGCACGTGGGACCGCGGATTCGACGCGAATCGCGCGCAGGTCTGGGGCGCGAAGAAGGGACCCTACGTCTTCCGCCGCGTCGACGGATGACTTCATGCTCGGACGCCGGGCGATCGAGAGCGCCAGCCGCATGCGGCGGATGCGCGGCGGTTGCGTGGCGAGGGCATCGACACGGGGGATCGACACGGGGCATCGACACGGGGCATCGACACGGGGCATCGACACGGGGTATCGACGCGGGGCATCGACGCATCCGCACGCACGACGACGCGGCCGCCTCTACACTCCGCGTCCGGCTTCGTTCCGCGGCGGCCGCCTCAATCATGGAACCAGCGATCTTCCTCGACCGTGACGGCACCCTCGTCCCCGACGACGAGCACGCGGGCGCCCTTCAGCACGTGCGCATCCTCGACGGCGTGCCCGCCGCGCTCCGGCGTCTGCGCGATGCCGGCTTCCGCCTCGTCGTCGCCACCAACCAGGGCGGCGTCGCGCGCGGACGCTTCACCGAAGCGGATGTCGACGCGGTCCATACGCGGATCGGCGAACTCATCGACGCGGCGACCGGACTCAAGCGCACGATCGAACGCTTCTACTACTGCCCCTTCCACCCGCAGGGGACGGTGCCGAGCTACACGCGCGAGCATCCGTGGCGCAAGCCCAAGCCCGGCATGCTGCAGCAGGCCGCGCAGGACATGGAGCTCGACGTCGAGCACTCCTGGCTCGTCGGCGACAGTCCGCGCGACATCGCCGCCGGGCGCGCCGCCGGGTTGCGCACGATCCTCGTGACCCGCGACCAGGCGCGCATCGCGGAGGCCGCGCCCGATTTCTCCGCCGCGTCGCTCGGCGAAGCCGTCGAGACGATCCTCCGACATCGCGATCGTCCGGCGGGTTCGCCTGTGACCGAGGCGCGTCCGAAGCGCAAGCGCCGCAACCGCGCGAAATCGGGCTCGGGCACGGCTGGCGCTGCCAGCGCACCGGCACGCCCGGGGAGCCCCGCTCCGAACGGCAGCGCCGAGCGCCTCCGCCGCGGGATCGCCGACCTCACCGAGGAGGTGCGCGCGCTCCGTCTCCGTCGCGCCGAGACGGGCGCGATCCGCATGGCTGCGATGGGCGTCCAGCTCCTCGCGATCATGGTCGCGACGGTCGCGTTCCTCAATCTCGCCGACTTCGAGAACTTCGTGCGCTGGTCCGCCGGCGCGGCGCTGCTGCAGCTCGTCACGATCACGATCCTCCTCTTCGACCGCAGCTGATGCGCGGAGCGAAGGCGATCCGGCACGCGATGGAACCGACCCGCATCACCCTCCGCGCCGCGCATCCCTCGTCGCTCGAAGACCCGGCGCTGCAGGAGCTCCTGCGCGCGAGCCTCGCGGAGACGGCCGAACACCAGGGGATTCC
>JBIIYI010000409.1:0-3187 GCA_044346895.1 Phycisphaerales bacterium | reverse complement strand
CACCGTTTCCGTTCCGGAGGGTCTTCGCCGAAATCGTGCCGGTCGCCATCCGCTCCGTCATCGCGAGTCCGCCCGCTCCTTCCAGCCGAGTCCGCGCTCGAGCCGCGACTCGTCCGTCGGCCGCCACTCGCGATCGCGCCCAGGCTCGCTCCAAGGCTCGCTGTCGAACCGCCCGTCGCGGTCGACCGAGAGTCGTGCGAAGGACGTCGGAAAGGCGCGGGCCCGCGCGAACGCATCGCGCCGGGTGCGCGCCCCCGCGCTCTCGGCCGCGAACCGCGACTCGTCGAGGCGGCACCAGCCCTCGCCTGCGGCACTTCCCACGACGAGCGCGGCCACGAGGATCCACGCCAGCCGCTTCACGGGGCGTGCCGTGAGCGTCCATGCGGGCAGGGGCGTCGTCGACTCCCCGCACTCGGTGCACGTCGGACGCGACTCGTGCGGATAGCCGCAGTAGGGGCACCGCCCCTCGCGCGCGCGGCGGTCGGCCGGGAGATGCAGCCAGAAGATCTCGGCGAAGTCGGCGAAAGGCACGAGCCACCAGAGGAAGATCGACGCGGCGGCGGTCGCGGCGACGCACGCAGCGATCGCGCCGGGGCCGGCCCCGAAGCCGCCGAGCAGCGCCCGCGCGAGGCAGTACGAGACGAAGAGGAACGCGACGGAGACCCCGAAGAGCGCTGCGAAGGCCGCGGACTGCGCACCGGATGGCGCCCGAAGGCTTCCGATGCCGCGCCAGACCCCGCCTGAGGACGAAGTCGTGTGCGGGGGAGGATCGTCCATGAGCGCGACGATAGCGCTCCGGGTGCCGCGGCGGAGGCGCGGTCTAAACTGCGCGCCATGGTTGCAGACGCACGAAGCCAACCCTCCGACGGATCGACCGCGATCGACCTCGTCGACGTCACCAAGATGTACGCGGGCCGCGTGCACGCGCTGCAGGGGGTCGCGATGCGCGTTCCGCGCGGCGAGATCTTCGGGCTTCTCGGGCCGAACGGGGCGGGGAAGTCGACGCTCGTCAAGATCATGACGACGATCGTGCGCCCGACCACCGCGCGCGGCACGATCCTCGGCATGCCGATCGGGCACCGTCCCACCCTCGCGCGCGTCGGCTACCTGCCGGAGCACCATCGGTTCCCGGCGTACCTCACCGGACGCCAGTGCGTCGAGTTCTTCGGCGCGATGGGCCTCATGCGCCGCGCCGACCGCCGCCGCCGCGCGTCCGAGCTCCTCGACGTGGTCGGGATGGGCGCGTGGGGCGATCGGCGCGTCGGCACCTACTCGAAGGGCATGCAGCAGCGCACCGGCCTCGCCGCGGCGCTCGTGAACGACCCCGAACTCGTCATCCTCGACGAACCGACCGACGGCGTCGATCCGGTCGGCCGACGCGAGATCCGCGACGTGCTGCTTCGCATGCGCGCGGAGGGCCGGACGGTGTTCCTCAACAGCCACCTGCTCGGCGAGGTCGAGCTCGTCTGCGATCGCGTCGCGATCATGCTCAAGGGACGGGTCGAGCGGCAGGGAACGATGTCGGAGCTCACGCACGACAGCCGCGCGTGGCGCGTCACGGTCGAGGGCGCAGCGCCCGCGTGGTGCGGCGAGTTCGGTGCGATCTCGACCGACGGCGCGCGCGGATCGATCGACTTCAAGTCGGATGACCTCGCGGTGCTCCAGTCGCTCATCGACCGCCTGCGCGCGGAAGGCCACGCCATCGTCGGCGTGCGTGAGACGCGCGAGAGCCTCGAGGACCTCTTCATGCGGCTCGTGCGCGACGTCGACGGACGCACGGCGGCAGTAGGCGCGTCGAACGTGAACAGCGCGATGCGCGCGGGAGGTGCGCGATGAACACCGGTACGCATGACGCGCGATCGCAATCGCGATCCGCCGCGCATCCGCTCGCTCGTCGACACCTCTCGGCCGCCGACTACATCGTGCAGACGTGGGCGATCTTCGTCGCGGCCTATCGCGAGCTCAACGCGCGCAAGCTCTTCTGGGTGGCGCTCGCGCTGAACGGCCTCGTGATCGGCGCGGTCGCCGCGATCGGCATCGACGAGAAGGGCATCAGCGTCCTCGGCTACGCACTCGCGATTCCCGGAATAAACACGCGCACATTTCCCGACGGCCAGCTCTACAAGGTGATCCTGTCCGCGCTGGGCGTCGGGTTCTGGCTTTCGTGGCTCTCGACGATCCTCGCGCTGCTCTCGACCGCGTCGATGTTTCCCGACCTCGTCACGGGCGGCGTCGACACGATGTTGTCGAAACCCATCGGCCGCGGACGGCTCTTCTTCACGAAGTTCGCGACGGGCCTTCTGTTCACCGCGCTGCAAGTCACTGTGTTCGCACTGCTCGCGTTCCTGGTCCTTGGGCTGCGCGGCGGCGTGTGGGAACTCGGCATCTTCGTCGTGGTGCCGCTGATGGTCGTCTTCTTCAGCTACCTCTTCGCGGTGCAGGCGGTTGTCGGCGCGATGACGAAGTCGCCGATCGCGTCGGTGATCGTCACGCTCCTCTTCTGGATCTTCATCTTCCTCGTCCATTCGGGCGAGCAGTTCACGCTGTTCGGCCGCACGGCGAGTCGACTCGAAATCGCGGGGATCGAAGCGAAAATCGAGTCGCTCAGGACGGAAGAGGCGAAGGAAGGCCTTCGGAAGCCGCTTGAAGACCAGCGCGCGGATGACGCGAACTGGGTGCTCGCGCACCGGGTCTTCTACGGCGTGAAGACGATGCTCCCGAAGACGACGGAAACGGCGGGGCTCGTGACGCGCGCGCTCGCGGTCGCCGCCAGCATCGGCGACGAAGAGGACGCGGAGGCCGGGGACGAGAACGCGCGCCGCCAGCGCGGATTCTTCCGATCGCAGTTCTACACGGAGCGCAAGCTCATCGCGGCGATCGACGAGGAGATGTCGAAGCGACCCGTGTGGTGGGTGGTCGGAACGAGTTTCGCGTTTGAAGTCGTGCTGCTCACGTTCGGCGCGTGGTGGTTCCGGCGACGGGACTTCTAATAGGCGCTCGCAACCTGCTTCGCAACTTGCTCGCTCTGGCGCGAATGACGCGGGGTGCCCGCTCTCGCTCGCTCTGGTGTCGACCTCGCCGGAAGGAGCCGCCGCAGCGGCGACCGCGAGAATGACGAGCGCTCGCAACCTGCTTCGCAACTTGCTCGCTCTGGCGCGAATGACGCGGGGTGCCCGCTCTCGCTCGC
>JBIIYI010000408.1:0-3195 GCA_044346895.1 Phycisphaerales bacterium | reverse complement strand
GCGGAAGCCGCGCCGCCCGCCGCCGGCAACGCGACGCCACCGGCTGAAGCGAAGGGCGCCGGCGAGAAGGCCGGGGCGGCGGAGGACCCCGCGAAGAACGCCCCCGCAAACGACTCCCCCGCACCCGTGCGCATCACGCTCGACGGACTCTCGTCGCGGCTCGAGGAACTTCCGACACCCGCGACGAACTTCGGCTCGGGCCCGCTGCTCGTGACGCGCGACGCGCTCTACTGGCTCGACTTCGATCCATCGGCGCCCGAGGATGAGGACGACGGAGGCGCGGGCCGCGCGGGCACCTTGATGGCCCTCGCGATCGGACACGACGATCCGAAGCCGAAGCCGATCGCGGACGGCATCGGCGACGTCGAGCTCTCCGCCGACGGGAGGAAGTTCCTGCTGCGGACGCGCGCGAAGAAGGGCTCGCACTGGCACGTCGCCGACGCGAAGCCCGCGAAGATCGATCTCGCCGCTTCCGGAGGCGCGGGCGGCGGCGACGGCCCGACCAAGCTCGACTTCTCCGGCGTGTCGCTTTCGATCGATCCGCGCAGCGAATGGAACGCGATGTCGGTCGACGCGTGGCGGCTCCTGCGCGACTACTTCTACGACCGCGGCATGCACGGCGTCGACTGGAAGGCGACGCGCGCGAAGTACGCGCCCTGGGTCGCGCGCGTCCGCGCGCGCGAGGAACTGAGCGACGTCTTCGCGGAGATGACCGGCGAACTCTCCGCGCTCCACCACTTCGTGAACGGCGGCGACCTGCGCGCCGGGAAGGACTCGATCGGCGTCGCGACGCTCGGCGCCGATCTCGTGCGCGACGAAGCGCTCGGCGGCTGGCGCGTCGCTTCGATTCCGGCCGGAGATCCCGACGAACCCGCCGTGCGCTCGCCGCTTTCGGCACCGACCGCGTCCGTGCGCGCGGGCGACACGATCCGCGCCATCGACGGCGTCGCGACGCTCTCGGTGGCCGATCCGCACGCCCTTCTCCGCAACAAGGCTGGCAGGCAGGTCCTGCTCTCGGTGCTCCCCGCCGGCGAGGCGACGCCGCGCGACCGCGTCGTCGTTCCGATCTCGGCCGACGCCGATGCGTCGCTCCGCTACCGCGCGTGGGAACTCGAACGTCGGCGCCGCGTCGAGGAACTCGGCCAGGGCGACATCGGCTACATCCATCTGCGCGCGATGGGGACGGGCGACTTCGCCGACTTCGCCCGCGACTTCTACCCGGTGTTCGCGCGGAAGGCGCTCGTCATCGACGTCCGTCACAACCGCGGCGGCAACATCGACAGCTGGATCCTCAGCCGCCTGCTCCGCAAGGCGTGGATGTACTGGAACCAGCACGCGGGTCGCGCGCCGAGCTGGAACATGCAGTACGCGTTCCGCGGACACATCGTCGTCCTCTGCAACGAGCGCACCGCGTCGGACGGCGAGGCGTTCGCCGAGGGCTTCCGCAGGCTCGGGCTGGGCACGGTCATCGGCACGCGCACGTGGGGCGGCGAGATCTGGCTGAGTTCGTCGAACACGGTGGTCGACGGCGGCATCGCGAGCGCGGGCGAGTACGGCGTGTTCGACGAATCGGGCGCGTGGCTGATCGAGGGCCACGGCGTCGATCCCGACATCGTCGTCGACAACCTCCCGCACGCGACCTTCCTCGGCGCGGACGCCCAGCTCGACGCGGCGATCGCGCATCTGAAGGAGAAGATCGCGAAGGACCCGCGGCCGATCCCGCCCGTGCCCCCGGCCCCGGTCAAGACCCGATAGCGTCGCCCGCTCGAAAACGCGCCATTTCCCCACGTCTGCGCGGAACCCCCGCGGGGTAAACTCGTCGCCTTCAGGAAACGACCATGCCCTACTACACCAAGCTCGGCAAGCTCCCCTCGAAGCGCCACATCCAGTTCCGCCGCCCGGACGGGAAGCTCTACGCGGAGGAGGTCTTCGGCACCGAAGGCTTCGTCGGCCCGACCTCGACGCTCTACCACATCAACCCGCCGACGCAGGTGATCGGCTGGAAGCCGCTCTACTCGACGAAGGTCGAGTACGTCGAGCGCGAGACGATGCGCATGCGCCACGTGAAGAGCATGCCGCTTCCGCCGAAGGGCGATCCGGTGACGGGTCGCGTGGTGCTGTTCGGCAACAACGACGTCGAGATGAGCGTGTGCGTCCCGGCCGAGCCGATGAAGTACCACTTCAAGAACGCCATGGCGGACGAGTGCTTCTTCATCCACTTCGGCTCGGGCACGGTGTTCACCATGTTCGGGGCGCTGAAGTTCGGCCCGCGAGACTACATCGTGATCCCGAAGGGCACGGTCTACCAGTTCGTCTTCGACGCGCCGAAGGAGGGCGAGCCCGAACCGCGGTTCCTCCTCATCGAGAGCGTGAACGGCTCGCACATCCTGCCGCCGCCGCGCTACCTCTCGAAGAAGACCGCGCAGTTCCTCGAGCACGCCCCCTACTGCGAGCGCGACCTGCGCCTGCCCGAGATGCCGATGACCTTCGACAAGAAGGGCAAGTTCGAGGTGCGCATCAAGAGCCGCGACCTCGTGCACGGCTACGAGTACAGCTACCACCCGCTCGACGTCGTCGGCTGGGACGGCTGCTACTACCCCTACTGCTTCAACATCGACGACTTCAGCCCGATCGTCGGCAAGCACCACATGCCGCCGCCGATCCACCAGACGTTCGAGGCGCACAACTTCGTCATCTGCTCGTTCTGCCCGCGGCCGCTCGACTTCCATCCGCAGGCGATCGTGGTGCCGTACAACCACTCGAACCTCGACTCGGACGAGGTGCTCTACTACGTGCAGGGCAACTACAAGGCGCGCAAGGGCATCGAGGTCGGCTCGCTCTCGCTGCATCCGCAGGGGATTCCGCACGGCCCGCACCCGGGCACGCCCGAAGCGACGATCGGCGCGACGCACACGAACGAACTCGCGGTGATGTGCGACACGTTCGCGCCGCTCTACCCGACGGCGGCCGCGCTCGAGCTCGACGACCTCAACTACCCGCGCTCGTGGGAGCACGGCTGGGAGCCGGAGACGGCGGGCGCCAACGGGAACACGAACGGGCATGCGAACGGCCACGCGAGCGGCCATGCGAACGGCCACGCGAGCGGCAAGTCTTCGAAGTCGGCCAAGACGGCGAAGTCGGGCGCGCGGAAGGGCAGCCGCGTGGTCGAGACGAAGGCTGCGTCGACCTCACGCG